>NZ_JRMM01000128.1:0-12408 GCF_000972905.1 Mycobacterium sp. UM_Kg27 | reverse complement strand
GTATAAGAGACAGGTGCAGATCCGCGCCGAGACGCTCACCAACGAGCAGACCGAGAAGCTGCGCGACGACCTGTTCGAGGCCTTCCAGCCGGTCGGGCCCGACGGTGAAGCCAGCAAGCAGGCGATCAGTGACTCTGCGGTGTCGGAGACATGGGGTGGGCAGATCACCAAAAAGGCCGTGATCGCCCTGGTGGTGTTCCTGCTGTTGGCGTCGCTGTATATCACGGTGCGCTACGAGTGGTTCATGACCCTCTCGGCGATGATCTCGATGGTCTTCGACATTCTCGTGACCGCCGGGGTGTATTCGCTGGTCGGATTCGAGGTCACACCGGCCACTGTCATCGGCCTGTTGACCATTCTCGGGTTCTCCATCTACGACACCGTCATCGTGTTCGACAAGGTCGAGGAGAACACCAGCGGCTTCGAGCACAAAACCCGCTACACCTACGCCGAACAAGCGAACCTGGCCATCAACCAGACCTTCATGCGATCGATCAACACCAGCCTGATCTCGGCATTGCCGATCATCTCGCTGATGGTGGTCGCCGTGTGGCTGCTGGGTGTGGGAACGCTGCAAGACCTCGCGCTGGTGCAGTTGGTCGGTGTTGTCGTCGGCACCTATTCGTCGATCTACCTGGCCACGCCGCTGCTGGTCACGCTTCGCGAACGGACCCAGCTGGTGCAAAACCACACCCGCCGGGTGATGCGGCGGCGAAGCGCCACGGCCGGTTCGAAGCCGGCGGCAGCGGGCGCGGAGGACCCGGGCGACTCCGAAGACACCGTCGCCGATGGCGACGAGGGCACGGTGGCGACGGCGCCGGGCACCCCGGCGACCGGTGCCAAGCCGGTCCGCCCCACCAGCCGGCGCAGCCAGGGTCCGACCGGCAAGCCGGGCGCTGGTCGGTAACCGGCGATGGCGGCCCGCTGGCGGCACGCTGCGACGTGGGTGGTGGCGATCGCCATCAGCCTCGGTATCTGGTCGGTACCGGCGTGCACCAGCGCCACTGTCGATCAGATCGACTATGCCGTCGACGGCGGTCTGATCACCTATAACAGCACCACAGTCGCCGGTGCCGCGTCGGCTGGGCCCCAGGCGTTCTCGCGAACCCTGATCGGATTCGGCTACCACGGGCCGGACGGCCAGATCGTCACCGATCACGACTTCGGCAGCATCTCTGTGGTGGGCCGCGCCCCGCTGGTGCTGGACTATCAGATCGCCGACGCCGCGGTGTACTCCGACGGGAAGCCCATCACCTGTGACGACCTGGTGCTGGCGTGGGCGGCCCAGTCCGGTCGCTTTCCGGGCTTCGATGCCGCGAGCCGCGCCGGCTACCTCGACATCGAGAACATCGAGTGCCAGTCCGGTGCCAAGAAGGCCCGGGTGTCGTTCTTTCCCGACCGCAACATCGTCGACTACGAGGAACTGTTCACCGCTACCTCGATGATGCCCTCGCACGTCATCAGCGAGAAGCTCGGCGTGAACATCACCGACGCCGTGCTGGGCAGACTCGGGCCCGCCGACGAAGTCATCGGCAGGATCGCGCAGGCCTGGAACACCATCTGGCAGCTAGACCGCGGTGCTGACCTGCGTTATTTCCCGTCGTCGGGGCCCTACAAGATCGACTCGGTGCTCGACGGCGGCGCCGTAGTGCTGGTGGCCAACGACCTGTGGTGGGGTGCCAAGCCGGTCACCAAGCGGATCACGGTGTGGCCGCAGACCGCCGACATCGCCGACCGGGTGAACAGGCGCGTCATCGAGGTCGTCGACGTGGCGACCGGATCCGCCGGGTCGCTGATCACCCCGGATGACTATCAGAGCAGTGACAGCCCCTCGGGCGGCATCGAGCAGCTCATCTTCGCTCCGTCCGGGCCGCTGTCGGAGACTCCCGCACGCCGGGCGGTGGCGCTGTGCACCCCGCGCGACGTCATCGCCCGCGACGCCGGGGTGCCGGTGGTCAACTCCCGGCTCAACACCGCCATGGACGACGCGTTCGACCAGGCCGAGAACGTGCCCGAGGCCGAACAATTCGCCCGGGCAGACCCCGACGCGGCACGCGAGACGCTGGGCGGCACACCGTTAACGGTGCGTATCGGCTACCGCGGTCCCAACACCCGGTTGGCCGCGGTGATCGGGGCGATCAGCAGCTCGTGCGCTCCCGCCGGCATCACCGTCACCGAGGTCGCCTCCGACGCCATCGGCCCGCTGGCACTGCGCGAAGGACAGATCGACGTACTGCTCGCCAGCACCGGGGGATCCACCGGAAGCGGATCGAGCGGGTCGTCGGTGGTGGACGCCTACGAGTTGTTCAGCGGCAACGGAAACAACCTGTCCGGCTACCACAACGACCAGATCGACGGCGTGGTGTCCGCGCTGGCCGTCACCGCCGACCCCGCGGAGATGGTGCGGCTGCTTGCCGAGAGCGCGCCGGTGCTGTGGGCCGATATGCCGACATTGCCGCTGTACCGCCAGCAGCGCACCCTGCTGTCGTCGAAGAAGACCTACGGTGTGGCCGCCAACCCCACCCGATGGGGTGCGGGCTGGAATATGGACCGCTGGGAGTTGCAACAGTGAATCAGGCCGAGCCTGCCGCAGGCGCCGGTCAGATCATCGCGTCGCTGATCCGCGAAGTGGCGGACTTTCCCACAGCGGGAATCGCATTCAAAGACCTGACCCCGGTGTTCGCCGATGCCACCGGACTGACCGCGGTCACCGAGGCGCTGGCTCGTGTGGTTGCCGGCGCAGATCTGGTGGCCGGCGTGGACGCGCGCGGGTTTCTGCTGGCCGGGGCGGTCGCCGACCGGCTCGGGGTGGGCGCGCTGGCGGTCCGCAAGGGCGGCAAGCTGCCCCCGCCGGTGCTCTCGGAGCGCTACCAGCTCGAGTACGGAACTGCCGCGTTGGAGATTCCGGCCGACGGAATCGATTTGGCCGGGCGCCGGGTGGTAATACTCGACGACGTGCTGGCCACCGGCGGTACCCTGGCCGCAACGCGGCGCTTGTTGGACAGGGCAGGAGCAGAGGTGGTTGCGGCCGCGGTGGTGCTGGAGCTGGCGGGGCTCGGCGGACGCGCCGCGGTGGCACCGTTGCAGCTGCACAGCCTGCACCTGATTTAGTCGATATTCTCGTGGTCGGAGGTGAGCACAGTGGGTCCTGAACAAGGCTTGGCGCAGGGCCCTGAACACGGCTTAGTGCCGGGCTCAGATCCCGAGAGCTACAGCGCCGACAGCAGCCAGAGCACGGCGGCGTCGGAGACGATTGCCCAGGACTCGCCGTCGGAGCGCACCGATCTGCTGAAGGTCCCGACCAGCGCGTCGCGGCGGGTGCGAGCCCGCATTGCCCGCCGCATCACCTCCCAGCGTGGCGCCCTGAGCCCGGTGCTGGAGCCGCTGGTGGCGGTGCACCGGCAGTACTACCCGAAAGCCAACCTGGCGCTGCTGCAACGCGCCTTTGAGGTCGCCGAGCAGCGGCACGCCTCGCAGCTGCGTCATTCGGGGGATCCCTACATCACCCACCCGGTCGCTGTTGCCACCATCCTGGCCGAGTTGGGCATGGACACCATCACATTGGTGGCGGCGCTGCTGCACGACACCGTCGAGGACACCGGGTACACCCTCGCCGCGCTGGCCGCCGAGTTCGGCGACGAGGTAGCTCACCTGGTCGACGGGGTAACCAAGCTGGACAAGGTGGTGCTGGGCACCGCGGCCGAGGCCGAGACCATCCGCAAGATGGTCATCGCGATGGCACGTGACCCACGTGTGCTGGTGATCAAAGTCGCCGACCGGTTGCACAACATGCGCACCATCCGCTTCCTGGCGCCCGAGAAGCAGGCGCGCAAAGCGCGCGAAACACTGGAAGTCATTGCACCGCTGGCACATCGGCTGGGTATGGCGACAGTCAAGTGGGAGCTCGAAGATCTGTCGTTCGCGATCCTGCACCCCAAGCGCTACGAGGAGATCGTGCGGCTGGTGGCCGACCGCGCGCCGTCCCGCGACACCTACCTGGCCAAGGTGCGAGCCGAGATCGTCAACACGCTGGCGAAGTCGAAGATCACCGCGACCGTCGAGGGGCGGCCCAAGCACTACTGGTCGATCTATCAGAAGATGATCGTGCGCGGCCGCGACTTTGACGACATCTACGACCTGGTGGGGCTGCGGATCCTGTGCGACGAGATCCGGGACTGCTATGCCGCGGTGGGCGTCGTGCACTCGCTGTGGCAGCCGATGGCCGGCCGGTTCAAGGACTACATCGCCCAACCGCGCTACGGGGTCTATCAATCACTGCACACCACGGTGATCGGCCCGGAGGGCAAACCGCTGGAGATCCAGATCCGCACCCGGGAGATGCACCGCACCGCCGAATACGGTATCGCCGCGCACTGGCGCTACAAAGAGGCCAAGGGCCGCAACGGTGTTCCGCACCTCAACACCGCCGCCGAGATCGACGACATGGCCTGGATGCGCCAGCTGCTGGATTGGCAGCGGGAAGCGGCCGACCCGGGTGAGTTCCTCGAGTCGCTGCGGTATGACCTGGCGGTCAAAGAGATCTTCGTGTTCACCCCCAAGGGCGATGTGATCACGTTGCCCACCGGATCCACGCCGGTGGACTTCGCCTACGCCGTGCACACCGAGGTCGGCCACCGCTGTATCGGTGCCCGGGTCAATGGCCGGCTGGTGGCGCTGGAGCGCAAGCTCGAAAACGGGGAAGTGGTCGAGGTTTTCACCTCGAAGGCGCAGAACGCCGGGCCGTCGCGGGACTGGCAGCAGTTCGTGGTGTCGCCCCGGGCGAAGGCCAAGATCCGGCAGTGGTTCGCCAAGGAACGCCGCGAGGAGGCGCTCGAGTCCGGCAAGGACGCGATGGCCCGCGAGGTGCGGCGCGCGGGTTTGCCGCTGCAACGACTGGTCAACGGCGAGTCGATGGCGGCGGTGGCCCGCGAACTGCACTACAGCGATGTGTCGGCGCTCTACACCGCCGTCGGCGAGAACCACATCTCGGCGCACCACGTGGTGCAACGGTTGGTGGCCCAGCTCGGCGGTGTCGACCAGGCCGAGGACGACTTGGCCGAGCGCTCCACACCGCTGACCATCTCGCGGCGCGAGCGCCACACCGACGATGTCGGCGTCGCGGTACCGGGCGCCACCGGTGTGTTGACCAAGCTTGCCAAGTGCTGCACTCCGGTGCCCGGCGACGAGATCATGGGTTTTGTCACCCGGGGCGGCGGGGTGTCGGTGCACCGCACCGACTGCACCAATGCCGATGCGCTGCGTCAGCAGGACGAGCGGATCATCGAGGTCAAGTGGGCGCCGTCGCCGTCCTCGGTGTTCCTGGTCGCCATTCAGGTCGAGGCGCTGGATCGGCACCGGTTGCTCTCGGACATCACCAAGGTGCTCGCCGACGAGAAGGTCAACATCTTGTCGGCTTCGGTCACCACCTCACGAGACCGGGTGGCTGTCAGCCGGTTCACCTTCGAGATGGGCGACCCGAAGCATCTGGGCCACCTGCTCAACGTGGTGCGCAATGTCGAGGGCGTCTACGACGTCTACCGGGTGACGTCGGCGGCTTGACGGCCCGAGCCCGGCATCGGCCCCCGCAAGCGGGGGCCGCGCCCGGGTTAGTCGGCCCGCACCGACTTGACGGTCACCTTGGTGGCCGGCGGGCCGTCATCGCCGCCGCCCTGCACGCCGGCTGCGGCGATTTTGTCCAGGGTGGCCAGACCGTCGTCCTGAATCTTGCCGAACACCGTGTATTGCGGCGGCAGCATCGAATCCTTGTAGACCAGGAAGAACTGGCTGCCGTTGGTGCCGGGCCCGGCGTTGGCCATCGCCACCGTGCCGCGCGGATAGGTGACCGGCCGCTGCGCGGCCGGGTCGCCCAAGGAGTACTGGTCGGTGGGGTATTCGTTGTCGAATTCGTAGCCCGGGCCGCCAGTGCCGTCCCCGGCGGGATCACCGCATTGCAGCACGCTGAGCATCGGTGACGTGGTCAGCCGGTGACACTGGGTGTCGTTGAAGAAGTCCTTGGCCGCCAGGCTGATGAAGCTGTTGACGGTGCAGGGGGATTGGGCGTTGTTGAGCATCAAACCGATGGGGCCCTGGTCGGTCATCATCGAGACGCTGACCTCGGCGGGGTCGGTCGGGACTTTGCCGGTCCGCGGCGGCTCGACAGCCTTGGTGGCCGGACGCGCCTTCGGGTACTGACAGTCGGCGCCCAGCGCAGGCGATGCGGTGAATTTCGGCAGCTGTCCGGCGCTGGCCGCCGGTGCCCCCGAAGCGTCAGCGGAGTCCGCGGACTCCGATGTGCTCGACGCCGACGAACCGCTCGCGTTGACGTTGCCGGGGTCGTCGTCGCGCAGCACCACGAACACCACACCCGCGATCAGCAACACCGCCGCCACGGCGCCGACGATCATCAGCAGCCGACGCTGCTTGCGGGCCGCCTCGGCACGCTGCTGCACCTGTTGCTCCAGATTGCGCTTGGCGGCGGCACGCCGCTCTGAGTTCGTGGGCACCGGCGGTAACCTCCTGGCTCGCTGACTGAGTCGGGCCTCAAGTCTGCCAGAGCGCGCCTGCACCGCCCGCGTCACCGCCGACCCGGCGTGCAATGGGAAACTGGTCGGCGTGTTGGTCACCGGATTCCCCGCTGGAATGCTGGCGTGCAACTGTTACGTGTTGGCGCCACGGCAGGGCTCTGACGCGATCGTCGTGGACCCCGGGCAGCGCGCGATGGCCCGGCTGCGGCGTGTGCTCGACGAGAATCGGCTGACGCCGTCGGCGGTGCTGCTCACCCACGGCCACATCGATCACATCTGGTCGGCGCAGAAGGTCTCCGACAGCTACGGCTGCCCCACCTACATTCACCCCGAGGACCGCTTCATGCTCACCGACCCGCTGCGCTCGCTGGGCACGGTCCCGGGGCAGGCGCTGTTCGGTGTGTTGAGCAAGGCGATGTTCTCCGAGCCCAAGCAGCTGATCGAACTGGACCGCGATGGGGACAAGCTCGGCTTGGGCGACACCACGGTGACTGTCGACCACACCCCCGGCCACACCCGGGGTTCGGTGGTGTTCCGGGTCGAGGGGGACGCGGCCGAAGTTGTGTTCAGCGGGGACACCCTGTTTCAGAACTCGGTCGGCCGCACCGACCTGCCCGGGGGCAGCGGCCGCGACCTGCTGACCTCGATCGTCGACAAGCTGCTCTGCCTCGACGACGCGACCGTGGTGCTGCCCGGCCATGGACCCAAGACCACCATCGGCGCGGAGCGCCGTTACAACCCATTCCTGGAAGGGCTGAGTGCGTGAGCACGTTTGCCGCACCCAAAGGGGTGCCCGATTACGTTCCGCCGGCCTCGGCCGGCTTCGTCGCGGTCCGCGACGGGCTGCTGGCGACCGCTCGCCGCGCCGGTTACGGCGACATCGAGCTGCCGATCTTCGAAGACACCGCACTGTTCGCGCGCGGGGTGGGGGAGTCCACCGACGTGGTGTCCAAGGAGATGTACACGTTCGCCGATCGCGGGGAGCGGTCGGTGACCCTGCGTCCCGAGGGCACCGCGGGGGTGATGCGTGCGGTGATCGAGCACGGGCTGGACCGCGGTCAACTGCCCGCCAAGCTCTGCTACGCGGGGCCCTTTTTCCGGTATGAGCGCCCGCAGGCCGGCCGCTATCGGCAGCTGCAGCAGGTGGGCGTCGAGGCGATCGGGGTGGACGATCCCGCGCTGGATGCCGAGGTGATCGCGGTCGCCGATGCGGGTTTTCGCTCCCTGGGATTGGAAGGTTTCCGGCTGGAGATCACCTCCCTGGGCGACGACACCTGCCGCCCCGCGTATCGAGAGTTGCTGCAGCAGTTTCTGTTCGGGCTCGACCTCGACGAAGAGACCCGGCAGCGCGCGCAGCTCAACCCACTGCGGGTGCTCGACGACAAGCGCCCGCACGTGCGTGAGATGACCGCGGACGCCCCGGTCATGCTGGACCATCTGTCGGCGGGCGCCCGCACGCACTTCGGCACCGTGCTGGCACACCTGGACGCACTCGGGGTGCCTTACGTGGTCAATCCGCGCATGGTGCGCGGCCTGGACTACTACACCAAGACCACCTTCGAGTTCGTGCACGACGGTCTGGGTGCGCAGTCCGGAATCGGCGGCGGGGGCCGCTACGACGGGCTGATGCGCCAGCTTGGCGGCCAGGATCTGTCCGGGATCGGCTTCGGTCTCGGCGTGGACCGCACCCTGCTCGCTCTGGCCGCCGAGGGCAAGACCGTGGGGACGACCACCCGGTGCGAGGTGTACGGGGTGGGTCTGTCCGAGGCCGCCAAATTGCGGCTCGCCGTTATCGGCGCGCAGTTGCGGGCCGCCGGGGTGCGGGTGGACCTGGCGTACGGGGATCGCGGCCTCAAGGGAGCGATGCGCGCCGCCGACCGTTCCGGAGCCGTCATCGCCCTGGTGGCGGGGGACCGCGACCTGGAGGCGGGCACCGTCGGCGTCAAGAATCTGACCACCGGGGAGCAGGTCGACGTGGCGGTCGATGACGTTGTCGCCGAGGTGCGCACGCGGTTGAGCGGCACCCGATAGGCGGGACCGGTGCGGTATGAGGCGCTGCCGCCGGCCCTCGTCGGAGCCGGCCCTCCGGTAGCGTGGCGCGGTATGACGATCATGCGGAACGTGACAGTCAAGTTCGGGACGGTGTTGCTGATGGCAGCCGCCGGAATGGCAGCCAGCCATGCGACGTCACTTGCGGACCCTGAGACCAGCCCAGCATCGCCAACCGAGAGCCCGGCGGCATCGCCCACCGAGAATGCGGGGCCGTCGCCGTCGCCCACTCCGGCAGAGAACGCGACCGAGCCGTCGGCCGACGCCCCGAAGAAGAGCGCGACCGGTGGCCACGAGGTCACCTACACCATCACCGCGACCAGTGACCTGACCGGCAACATCTCCTACATCAAGACCGACCCGCCCAGCATGGCGGCCTACAACGCCAACTCTTCGGAATACCTCGAGACGGTTCGGGTGCCCATCGGCGGGGGACAGCCGGTGGTCTACACCACCACGCTGGCCGACCCGAGTCAGTGGGCGCTCGTCACCGCGAGCGGAGGCTTGCGGACCAACCCGGAGTTCCACTGCGAGATCGCCGTCGACGGCGAAGTGGTGGTGTCGCAGCAGGGCGGTAGTGGAGTGTCCTGCGCCACCCGGCCCTGGTGATCGATCCGGCTCACTCGGCGAACACGTACACCCAGGCTCGCGCACCCGAGCGCAGTGGCACCGAGATCCGCCGGTAGGCGTCGACCTCGTACTCGTCAGCGGCCGCCAGTTCGGCGGGCGTGATCGCGAAAACCGTGCCAGGGACTGTGGCGTCATGTGCATCTGACGGGCGCAGGATCGGATGACGGTCGCTGCCGCTGACGGCCACCACGTGGGGATCGGTGATCGTCACATAGTCCAGGTCATAGCCGATGATCGCGTCTGGGCGACCGTCGGGTTCGCGCCCGAAGGTGCTGCGTTGTACCTCCGGCAGTTGCAGGGTGCCGTAGGAGAACAGCAGTTCGGTGCTCACTGTGCGCCACCTGCTTCGTCTGCTGCGACGACGACGACCTCGGCGAGGTGGTCGCCCACCGAGCGGAGGCGATGGCTGATCGAGGCGTCGAAGTAGGCGCTGTCACCGGTGCCCAGCGTCAACGTCGCATCGCCGTACACCAACTCAACGGTCCCGGCGTGCACGAAGAGGAATTCCTGGCCTTGATGTACCGGGTGCAGCCGATGTCCAGCACGCTCGGCGTTCCCCGTAGGACGAACCACGAACGGGGACATCGACTTTCCCAGCATGTTTGCGGCCATCGCCCGGTAGCGCTGCCGATCCTCTCTGCGGTCTGAGGCCCGGTCCACCGCGATCTTGTCTTCGTCGCCCCGCTCGGAGAACAGCTGTGCCACATCGACGTCCAGGGCCTGCGCCACCTTGATGGCCACCGCGATGGACGGCGTACTGCGACTCCGTTCGATCTTGGACAGGTAGCTCTTGGTCAGCCCGGTCCGCTCGGCGAGGCCTTCGAGGGTGAGCCCTCGCTGCTTGCGGACGGCGCGCAGCAGTTCCGTCATGCGTCCATAATGACATAACCATGACACCATGTGTCCTATCAGATACAGTCGTGTCATCCACTTCAGGCATCGAGGAGCTGCCATGGGCACCACGTTCGACGATTCCAAATCCGATCTGATGCAACGCGCGGAGCACCGCTTCGCGGAGAACTTCACCGGAACCCAGTGGACCACTCGCCAGAAGTTGGCCCTGACCTGCCGGGCGCTTTCCGACCGCGGTCATGACTCCGGCCTGGCCGGACAGATCACCGCCAGGGCCGAGGCGCCGGGCACCTACTACACCCAACGGCTTGGTCTGGGATTCGACGAGATCACCGACACCAATCTGCTGCTCGTCGACGAAGACCTCAACGTCATCGAGGGCGAGGGGATGGCCAACCCCGCCAATCGATTTCACAGCTGGATCTATCGGGCCCGCCCGGATGTCCAGTGCATCGTGCACACCCACCCGTTTCACGTCGCCGCACTGTCCATGCTCGAAACCCCGCTGATCGTCTCGCACATGGACACCACACCGCTCTACGACGACTGCGCCTTCCTGCCGCTGTGGCCCGGTGTCCCGGTCGGAAACGAGGAGGGCGAGATCATCTCCGAAGCCATCGGCGACAAGAAGGCGATACTGCTGGCGCACCACGGCCAGATCGTGGCCGGCGCCAGCGTGGAGGAGGCCTGTTCGCTGGCGGTGCTGATCGAGCGTGCCGCCGCGTTGCAGCTGGCCGCCATGGCCGCCGGGACCATCAAAGAACTTCCGGAGAAGCTGGCCCGTGAAGCCCACGACTGGACCCTGCTGCCCAACCGCAGCCAGGCCAACTTCGCCTACTACGCCCGCCGCGCCTTGGCCGGCCACCCCACTGTGATCAATCAGTAAAGGGATCACCCGATAAGCAAGGAGTCTCTCGTGGCAGCACAGTTATCTGGAGTCATCGGCTACCCGGTGACGCCGTTCCGCGACGGCGGAATCGACACCACGGTCCTGACCACCGTCATCGACCGGCTCGTCGAGGCCGGGGTGCACGCCATCGCTCCGCTGGGCAGCACCGGTGAACTCGCCTATCTCGACGAGGTCGAGTTCGAGACCTGCGTCGACGCCTCGATCGCCGCGGTCGCCGGACGCCTGCCGGTGCTGGTCGGGGTCTCGGATCTGACCACCGCGCGTACCGTGCGCCGCGCCCGCTATGCCGCGCAGGCCGGTGCCGACGCGGTGATGGTCTCGCCGGTGTCGTACTGGAAACTGTCCGAACGCGAGATCACCGCGCATTACCGGGCCGTCTCCGATGCCATCGATATCGACATCGTGGCCTACAACAATCCGGCTACCTCCGGGATCGACATGAGTCCCGACCTGCTGGTGGCCATGTTCGAGGGCATCGAGCACGTGACCATGGTCAAGGAGTCCACCGGTGATCTGAGCCGGATGCTGAGGATCGCCACCCTGTCCGACGGGCGCCTGCCGTTCTTCAACGGCAGCAATCCGCTGGTGCTCGAGGCGCTGCGGGCCGGTGCGGCCGGTTGGTGCACCGCGGCACCCAATCTGCGTCCGCAGCCCTGCCTGGACCTCTACACCGCGGTCACCGCGGGTGAGTTGGACAAGTCTCAGGCGTGCTACGACAACCTCAAGCCGCTGTTGGAGTTCATCGTGGCCGGCGGGCTGCCCACCACGATCAAGGCCGGCCTGGAGATGCTCGGGGTGCCCGCCGGGGAACCTCGTCGCCCGTTGTTGCCGCTGGACGAGGCGGGGCGGTCCGAACTGCGCGGGCTACTGTCGCGTTGACCCGGGGCTAACCGAGGTCGGCAGCGGCGAAGGTGTCGCACTTGTTGGGTTCGCCGCTCTGATAGCCGACGGTGAACCACTGCTGACGCTGCGCCGACGCACCGTGGGTCCAGGACTCCGGATTGACTCGACCGGTGGCGGCCTGCTGAATACGGTCGTCACCCACCGACGCTGCCGCGGACAATGCATCGCTGATGTCTTGGTCAGTCAGCGGCTGCAGGAACGGCACCCCGGTGCCCTCCTGCTTGGTCACCGACGCGTAATGCGCCCAGACCCCGGCGTAGCAGTCGGCCTGCAACTCGGTACGAACTCCGGCGCCCGTCGCACCCTGCGCGCCGGTTTGGGCCCGGCCGAGCACGCCGAGCAGATTCTGTACGTGGTGGCCGAACTCATGGGCGACCACGTACTCCTGGGCGAGCGGGCCGCTGCTGGAGCCGAACCGGTCGACGAGCACCTTGAAGAAGTCGGTGTCGAAGTAGGCGGTCTGGTCCGCGGGGCAGTAGAACGGTCCGACGGCGCTGGTGGCCGCCCCACAGGCGGTGGACGTCCTGTCTCTTATACACA
>NZ_JRMM01000127.1:0-12409 GCF_000972905.1 Mycobacterium sp. UM_Kg27 | reverse complement strand
CGCGGGTCGCGGGAGTAGGGCTCGCGGGTGAACGGGTCGTGGACGAAGAAGTTGAGGTTCAACGTCTTTGCGGCCCGGAACGGATCGATGCGCGCGGTTTCCGGGTCGGGCAGCAGCAGCATGTCGGATTCGTGGATGGACTGGAATCCGCGGATCGAGGATCCGTCGAAGGCGAGCCCGTCCTCGAATACGCTTTCGTCGAGCGCCGAGGCGGGGATCGAGAAATGCTGCATAACCCCCGGCAGGTCGCAGAATCGAATGTCGACGTACTCGACGGACTCGTCGGCGACGAGCTTGAAAATGTCGGCGGCCATATTGGTCTCCTTCGCGTGCAGACAGCCAAACGATAGGCAGTGCACATTTCCTGGACATCATCCAGTTATTGCGTCGACGTAACACAAACCTCACGGCAGGCTCGTTGTCCAGCGAACTGGCACGTTTGCTGGGTCGCGGTATATCGTTACGTTGCCTGTGAGACTTTTCAGGCAGGAACGCCGTTCAACGTCGCACGGATCAATCCCCTTGACCGCTTGTCCTATGGGCAACGGACAAGGACGTGCGAAGGGTTAGGTGGCGATGGCGCCCAGTCGGGTGGGGCTCTACAACCCCGCGTTCGAACATGACGCGTGTGGGGTGGCCATGGTGGTCGATATCCATGGCCGGCGCAGTCGCGACATCGTCGATAAGTCGATCACGGCACTGCTCAACCTGGAGCACCGCGGCGCTGCCGGAGCCGAACCGAACAGCGGTGACGGCGCTGGGATCCTGATCCAGATTCCGGACCTGTTCCTGCGTGCTGTGACCGACTTCGAGCTTCCGCCCGAAGGCAGCTATGCCACCGGGATCGCATTTCTCCCGCAGTCGGCCAAAGAGTCGGCGGCAGCCTGTGTCGGCTTGGAGAAGATCGTCGAGGCGGAGGGCCTGAAGGTGCTCGGCTGGCGCGATGTGCCGATCGATGACTCGTCGTTGGGCGCGCTGGCTCGAGATGCGATGCCGACCTTCCGGCAGCTGTTCATCGGCGGGGCCTCGGGTATGGCTCTGGAGCGCCGAGCCTATGTGGTGCGCAAGCGCGCCGAACATGAGCTGGGCAGCAAGGGTCCTGGTCAGGACGGACCGGGTCGGGAATCCGTCTATTTCCCAAGCCTTTCCAGCCGAACCATGGTGTACAAGGGCATGTTGACCACGCCGCAGCTCAAGGCGTTCTACCCCGATTTGGCCGATGAGCGGATGCAAAGCGCGCTGGGCCTGGTGCATTCTCGGTTCTCCACCAACACGTTTCCGTCGTGGCCGCTGGCCCACCCGTTCCGCCGGATCGCCCACAACGGTGAGATCAACACCGTCACCGGCAACGAGAACTGGATGCGTGCCCGGGAGGCGCTGATCCGCACCGACATTTTCGGCGCTGAAGGCGGCCAACGCAGCGCGGACAAGCTGTTCCCGATCTGCACGCCGGGCGCCTCCGACACCGCCCGGTTCGATGAGGTGCTCGAACTGCTGCACCTGGGCGGCCGGAGCCTGCCGCACGCGGTGCTGATGATGATCCCGGAGGCCTGGGAACGGCACGAGAGCATGGACGGGCCCACCCGAGCCTTTTACGAGTACCACGACTCGCTCATGGAGCCCTGGGATGGCCCGGCCTCGATGACCTTCACTGACGGCACCGTGGTGGGCGCGGTGTTGGACCGCAACGGCCTGCGGCCGTCGCGTATCTGGGTAACCGAAGACGGGCTGGTGGTGATGGCGTCCGAGGCCGGTGTCCTCGACCTGGACCCCGCCACGGTGGTGCACCGGCAGCGGCTGCAGCCCGGCAAGATGTTCCTGGTTGACACCGCCGCCGGGCGGATCATCTCCGATCGCGAGATCAAGTCGACGCTGGCCGGCGAACGGCCGTACCAGCAGTGGATCGATGAGTGCCTGATCGGAATCGGCGAACTGCCTCCCGGCGATGCGCCCCGGATGGAGCATCACCGGGTTCTGTTGCGGCAGCACATGTTCGGCTACACCTACGAAGAGCTCAACCTGGTGCTCGCTCCCATGGCGCGCTCCGGCGCTGAGCCGATCGGGTCCATGGGTACCGACACCCCGGTGGCGGTGCTCTCGGCGCGGCCCCGGCTGCTGTTCGACTATTTCCAGCAGTTGTTCGCCCAGGTCACCAACCCGCCGTTGGACGCTATCCGCGAAGAGGTGATCACCAGCCTGCAGGGTGCGCTGGGACCCGAAGGCGACTTGCTCAACACCGACGAACCCACCTGGCGGCAGATCGTGCTGCCCCAGCCGATCCTGAGCAACGCCGAGCTGGCGAAGCTGCTGAAGCTGAGCCCCGACCAGCGGATCGGTGCCCGGGGCCCGCACGGCCTGTCCACGGCCGTCATCAGCTGCCTGTACCCGCCGGCGGCAGGCGGTGCCGGGCTGCGTGCAGCCCTCAAGCAGGTGTGCTCGCGGGCCTCGGAGGCGATCGCCGAAGGCGCCAGCTTCCTGGTGATCTCCGACCGGGAGTCCGACGAGACTATGGCGCCCATTCCGTCGCTACTGGCCACCGCGGCGGTGCATCACCACCTGGTCGCCGAGCGGACCCGCACCAAGGTGGGTCTGGTGGTGGAGGCCGGCGACGCCCGCGAGGTGCACCACATGGCTGCCCTGATCGGGTTCGGCGCCGCCGCGGTGAACCCTTACCTGGCGTTCGAGTCCGTCGAGGACATGCTCGACCGGGGTCTGATCGAAGGCCTCGACCGCGAGAAGGCGTTGGCCAACTATGCCAAGGCCGCCGGCAAGGGCGTGCTGAAAGTCATGTCCAAGATGGGCATCTCGACGCGGGCGTCCTACACCGGAGCGCAGCTGTTCCAGCCGATAGGTATCTCGCAAGACGTTCTCGACGAGTACTTCACCGGCCTGTACTGCCCGATCGGTGGGATCACCCTCGATGACATCGCCGCCGATGTCGCCGCCCGCCATGCGCTGGCCTACCTGGACCGCCCAGAAGAGCGGGCGCACCGCGAACTGCCGGTGGGCGGGGAGTACCAGTGGCGCCGCGAGGGCGAACACCACCTGTTCAACCCGGAGACGGTGTTCAAACTTCAGCATTCCACCCGAACGGGCCAGTACTCGGTCTTCAAGGAGTACACGACGCTGGTCGACGACCAGAGCGAACGCCTGGCGACGCTGCGGGGTCTGTTGCGATTCAAGACCGGGGAACGGCCCCCGGTGCCCCTTGACGAGGTGGAACCGGCCACCGAGATCGTCAAACGCTTCGCGACCGGCGCCATGAGTTACGGCTCGATCTCCGCCGAGGCACACGAAACCCTGGCGATCGCGATGAACCGGATCGGCGGCCGTTCCAACTGCGGTGAGGGCGGCGAGCACGCCGGGCGCTTCCTGCCCGACGCCGACGGCTCCTGGCGGCGCAGCGCCATCAAGCAGGTCGCCTCGGGGCGATTCGGCGTGACGAGCGAGTACCTGGTCAACTGCACCGACCTGCAGATCAAGATCGCGCAGGGAGCCAAGCCCGGCGAGGGTGGTCAGCTCCCGGGCAACAAGGTGTATCCCTGGATCGCCGAGGTCCGGCATGCCACCCCGGGTGTCGGACTGATCTCTCCGCCCCCGCACCACGACATTTACTCCATCGAGGACCTCAAGCAGCTGATCCACGACCTGAAGAACGCCAACCCGGAGGCTCGCATCCATGTGAAGCTGGTCGCCGAGAACGGCGTCGGAACGGTGGCCGCGGGAGTGTCCAAGGCTCACGCCGACGTGGTGTTGATCTCCGGCCATGACGGAGGCACCGGGGCGGCGCCGTTGACCTCGCTCAAGCACGCCGGAGCGCCGTGGGAACTCGGGCTGGCTGAAACCCAGCAGACCTTGCTGCTCAACGGACTTCGGGACCGGATCGTGGTGCAGGTGGACGGCCAGCTCAAGACCGGGCGCGACGTGGTCATCGCGGCGCTGCTGGGGGCCGAGGAATTCGGCTTCGCCACCGCGCCGTTGGTGGTGTCGGGCTGCATCATGATGCGGGTCTGTCACCTCGACACCTGCCCGGTGGGCGTGGCAACTCAGAACCCGGCGTTGCGCGAACGGTTCAGCGGACAACCGGAGTTCGTCGAGAACTTCTTCTGGTTCATCGCCGAAGAGGTGCGCGAGTACCTGGCGGCTTTGGGATTCCGCACCATCAACGAGGCGGTCGGGCAGGTGAATGCGCTGGACACCACGCTGGCCCGCGCCCACTGGAAGGCCCACAAGCTCGACCTCGGGCCGGTCCTGCATGAGCCGGAGTCAGCGTTCATGAACCAGGATCTGTACTGCACCTCCGGTCAGGATCACGGTCTGGACAAAGCATTGGACCAGCAGCTGATCGTCATGAGCCGGGAGGCTCTCGATGCCGGTACCCCGGTCAAGTTCACCAGCGCGATATCCAACGTGAACCGGACCGTCGGCACGATGCTCGGCTATGAGGTCACCAAAGCCTATGGTGCCCAGGGGTTGCCGGACGGAAGCATCGACATCACCTTCACCGGTTCGGCTGGCAACAGCTTCGGGGCATTTCTGCCGCCGGGGATCAACCTGCGGGTCTTTGGCGACGCCAACGACTACGTGGCCAAGGGGCTGTCCGGTGGCCGGATCGTGGTCCGGCCCCCGCTGGATGCGCCCGACGGCTACGTCGCGGAGGAGAACATCATCGGCGGCAACGTGATTCTGTTCGGCGCGACATCCGGCGAGTTGTTCCTGCGCGGGGTGGTCGGGGAACGATTCGCGGTCCGCAACTCCGGTGCGGTAGCAGTGGTCGAGGGAGTCGGCGACCACGGCTGTGAGTACATGACCGGAGGCAAGGTGGTGGTGTTGGGCCCGACCGGGCGCAACTTCGCCGCCGGCATGTCCGGGGGCGTGGCCTATGTCTATGACCCGGACCGGCAGCTGGGTGACCGGCTGAACACCGAGATGGTGGACCTCGACGTATTCGACGATTTCGACGAGGACGATGTGGCGTGGCTGCGTGACGTGCTGGCGGCACACGTCGCCGCCACCGACTCGGTGCCCGCCCGCGCGATCCTGGCCGATTGGGCCAACCGCGGAAGGGACTTCGTCAAAGTGATGCCGCGCGACTACCGGCGGGTGCTCGCCGCGGTCGCCGAGGCGCAGGCCAGTGGCATAGATCCTGAGGAGGCAATTATGGCGGCGGCTCATGGCTGACCCGAAAGGTTTCATCACCAACACCCAGCGCATCCTGCCGTTGCGCCGCCCGGTCTCGGAGCGGCTGGGCGACTGGAACGAGGTGTACCAGGATTTCGCCGAGGACACCGTGCGTGAGCAGGCCGGACGCTGCATGGATTGCGGCATTCCGTTCTGCCACAACGGCTGTCCGCTGGGCAACCTCATCCCGGAGTGGAACGACCTGGTGCGTACCGGGCGGTGGCGTGAGGCGTTCGACAGGCTGCATGCCACGAACAACTTCCCGGACTTCACCGGCCGGCTCTGCCCCGCGCCGTGCGAACCGGCCTGTGTGCTGGGCATCAACCAGCCTCCGGTGACCATCAAGCAGGTCGAGTACGAGATCGTCGAACGTGGCTTCGCCGAGGGCTGGGTGGAACCGATCTCGCCGTCGGTCCGCACCGGGAAGTCGGTCGCGGTAGTGGGCTCGGGGCCGGCCGGACTGGCCGCCGCCCAGCAACTCACCCGGGGCGGACACGCGGTGACCGTCTTTGAGCGCGATGACCGCATCGGTGGTCTGTTGCGTTACGGCATACCGGAATTCAAGATGGAAAAGCGAATTCTGGACCGGCGCCTGGAACAGATGGTCAGCGAGGGAACGACGTTCGAGACGGGCGTGAATGTCGGGGTGGATCTGCCCGTCGAGCAGCTGCGTGAAGACTTCGACGCCGTTGTGCTGGCCGGCGGTGCCACCGCCTGGCGAGACCTGCCGATCCCGGGCCGGGAGCTCAAGGGCATCCACCAGGCGATGGAATACCTGCCGTGGGCGAACCGGGTGCAGGCCGGCGACCTTGCTGAGCCGCCGATCACCGCGCACGGCAAGAAGGTCGTCATCATCGGCGGTGGTGACACCGGTGCCGACTGCCTGGGCACCGTGCACCGCCAGGGCGGGACGTGCGTGCATCAGTTCGAGATCATGCCGCGGCCGCCTGAGATCCGGGATCCGTCCACCCCGTGGCCGACCTACCCGTTGATCATGCGAACCACGTCCGCGCACGAGGAGGGTGGTGATCGGGTGTTCTCGGTCAACACCGAGGCATTCATCGGCCGGGACGGTCAGGTGACCGGTTTGCGGGCCCATGAAGTGCGCCGCCGCAACGGCGGTTTCGAGAAGGTCGACGGTACCGACTTCGAACTCGAAGCCGACCTGGTTCTGCTCGCAATGGGATTCGTCGGGCCGGAACGTTCACCGCTGCTGGCCGATCTGGGGGTGGAGTTCACCGAGCGCGGTAACGTGGCCCGCGACGCGGAGTACGCGACCGCGGTGCCGGGTGTCTATGTCGCCGGCGACATGGGCCGCGGTCAATCCCTCATCGTGTGGGCAATCGCCGAAGGGCGCGGTGCCGCGGCGAGCGTGGACCGGTACCTGATGGGCCGCACCGCATTGCCCTCACCGATCACCGCGACCGCGGCGCCGCTTCGCTGAGTCGAGTAGCCCGCATTCAGCTCGCGGCGCGACGACGCGGTGCGAGAAGGATGCGGGCTGCCAGGTCGAATCGCGACCGCAATCTCACCCGTCACTTAAGCAACTTCTGTCTCAAGTATCGGCGCGTCGCGTGTTGTTTGCCACACGCCGGGTGTCTAATGGACAGCTATGTGATCCGCGTTAACAACGTGTTAACATGGTCCGCATTATTCCAATCTGGTCCGAACCGGGGCGGGGGTCAGCGCCGTGTACATCAACTCGATATACCGATACCGGATGGGCCGTATGGCCTGGTCACTGCTGCGCCATCCGCGCAGAAGCCGAGGGTTTCCCGCCAAGCACGAGCGTTTGGTAACCGCCGACGAACTCTTGCGCTTCGCCACATAGGTCCGGCCGGGCCGGGGGCCGCGGCCTTCCGGAGGAGTTTGCTGACCGTTATCAGTTCGTGATCTATGCCAGTAATCCGGAGTCGCGAATGGCCTCGGCCAATGGCTCGAGAACTGCCGGGTCGTACGGTGACGGCAGGTAGATGATCGCCAGATCCAGGCCCTCGGCGCCGAGCGCTACGGCGTCCTCGATCAGCCGGCCGTAATCGAGATCCGGCTGCAACCGCAGGTGCGCCGACAAGGTGATCTGCTGCGGGTCGCGCCCGATGTCGGCGCAGTGGGCGGCCAGCACGTCGCGCTTGCGGGCGAACTCGGCGGGAGTGCCGCCCACGAAGTTCCAATGTTGGGCGTATTTCGCCGTGATCTTCAGCGTGCGCTTCTCGCCGTTGCCTCCGATGCAGATCGGCGGGTGTGGGCGCTGCGGTCCCTTGGGCTCGTTGCGGGCTTCGGTGAGCTGGTAGTAGGTGCCGGCAAAGGTGGTGGTGTCCGCGCTCAACAGGCCGATCAAGACCTGACAGGCCTCTTCGAAACGGTCGAAACGCTCGGAGATGCTGCCCAACTCGATCCCGTAGGCGCCCGACTCCTCTTCGTTCCAGCCCGCACCGATCCCCAACTCCAGGCGTCCGCCGGAAATGATGTCGAGGGCGGCGGCCATGTTGGCCAGCACGGCGGGATGGCGATAGTGGATGCCGGTCACCAGCGTGCCGAGTCGCAGTCGGGTGGTCGCCTGGGCCAGCGCAGTCAGGGTGGTCCAACCCTCCAGGCACGGCCCGGTCGGGTCGGAGAAGATCGGGTAGAAGTGGTCGAAGGTCCAGCCGGACTCGTAGACGTCGATCTCGTCCGCGGCTCGCCAGACGGCCAGCATGTCGGACCAGGTGGTGTTCTGCGGCGAAGTCTTGAATGCGAAGCGCATCCCGCCGAGCCTAGCGGCGATCGCAAGGCCGGCGGTGGGGGTAACTCCCGCTTGCGGGGGGCCGGCCGCGGCGGGTCGCCGCCGTGAACCCCGCGGCGATCGCAAGGCCGGCGGTGGGGGTACCTCCCGCTTGCGGGGGGCCGGCCGCGGCGGGTCGCCGCCGTGAACCCCGCGGCGATCGCAAGGTCGGCGGAGCCGCAAACTCAGGTGGCGGGACGTAGGCTCACTCGGTGGTCATCAATCTGGACATCGACACCAAGGTGACGTTGTTGTCGGCCGGCCTGATCTTTCTGCTCGCTCTGCTGTTGGGCGCGTGGAAGTATCAACAGATCGCGACCTCGGACCGTCGCCAGGCGCACGTCTACGTTGACATCGCACATCGAGCGGCGTTGATGTACTCCTTCGCGACAATGCTGGTCGCGGTGTTCGTGGAACTCAGCGCCTGGCCGACCTGGGTGAACATGGTCGCGGCAATGGTCATCGTGTTCTTCTTCGTCGTGGCGATCGGCAGTTACATGCTGCACGGCGCGTTGCGCGACACCACGAACCAGTTCGAGCGGCTCGGTTGGCGGCTGCGCGCCGGCATGGTGCTGCTGGTCATCGGCGAGGTCGGCGGCTTCGCGGTGCTGCTGGCCGGGTTCGGTGTCGGCGGGTTCTGACAGCGTCTGACTGCGGCCGGCGTCAGGACGCCTGGCCGTAGATGCTGCTGACCCAGACGTGGGTCAATGTGTCGACCACCTTCTCGTGAGGTACCGAAGGCTGCTCGGCGACCAGCGCTGCCATCATGGTGCGCTCGTTCATCTGGTTCAGTGATGTCGCCAGATCCAGGGCTTCGATGGTCGTCGGCGCGGCGCCGCGCTCGCGTTCCGCGGTGATCATCGCAGCGGTCTGCTCGATCCACCTCTGCATGAAGCCGTTCCACATCGCCTTGAACTCCGGACTGGTGGCCAGTGCCTCGGTTCCGGCCCGGGCGATCGCGCGATGCGAGCTGAACGCGATGAAGAACGCTTTGATGCCACTGCGCCAGATCCGGCGCGGGTCGGTGGGCAGTCGTTGCACCGCCCCGACGAACTCCGAGTCGGCCGCGGCGATCAGCGGCTCCAGCAGCGAGAGCAGCACCGCGTCCTTGGACTTGAAATAGAAGTAGAAGGTGGGTCGCGAGATCCCGGCGCCCTTGGCCAGGTCGTCGACCGAGATCTCGGCCAGGGGGCGCTGCTCGAGCAGTCGTTCGGCGGTGGCCAGGATGGCCAGCTCCCGATCGTCGCCGGATGGCCGCGCCGCGCGGCGTCCGTGACGGGTGGCATTGGGGCTGGCCATGGGCGCTACTTTACACGACGTTGATTTACTCAACAGGGTGTTGACCGACTCGACACACCGTTGATAATCTGGCGCCATGACTGAACACCTCGATGTTGTGATCGTCGGCGCCGGCATCTCCGGTATCAGCGCGGCCTGGCACCTGCAGAACCGCTGCCCGAACAAGAGCTACGCCATCCTGGAAAGCCGGGACAACCTCGGTGGTACCTGGGACCTGTTCAAATACCCCGGCATCCGCTCGGACTCCGACATGTTCACCCTGGGCTTCCGGTTCAAGCCGTGGCGGTCGGCGCACTCGATCGCAGAAGGCGCAGACATCTGGAACTACATCAATGAGGCCGCCGTCGAGAACGGCATCGACAAGCACATCCGCTACCGGCACCGGGTCGTTTCGGCCGACTGGTCCGACGCCGACAACCAGTGGACGGTCACCGTCGACAACAACGGCGAGCAACAGCAGATCACCACGTCGTTCGTGTTCGCGTGCAGCGGCTACTACAACTACGAACAGGGCTACTCGCCGGAGTTCCCCGGCGCCGCGGACTTCGCCGGCACCATCGTGCACCCGCAGCACTGGCCGGAGGACCTGGACTACGCCGGCAAGAAGATCGTGGTGATCGGCAGCGGCGCCACCGCGGTGACGTTGATTCCCGCGCTGGTCAACTCCGGCGCCGGGCATGTGACCATGCTGCAGCGGTCGCCGACCTACATCGGCGCGCTGCCTCTGGTTGACCCGTTCGCCGTTCAGGCGAACCGGTTCCTGCCGACCAAAGCGGCGCACTTCGCCAACCGCTGGAAGGCGATCGGCTTCAGCACTCTGCAGTATCAGCTGGCGCGGAAGTTTCCCAAGTACATGCGCAAGACGCTGATGACGATGGCCAAGCACCGGCTGCCGGAAGGCTTCGATGTGCAGAAGCACTTCGGGCCGCGGTACAACCCGTGGGACGAGCGGTTGTGCTTGGCGCCCAACGGTGACCTGTTCAAGACCATCCGCAGCGGCAAGGCGGACGTCGTCACCGACACAATCGACACGTTCACCAAGACCGGGATCCGGCTGAACTCCGGCCAGGAACTCGACGCCGACATCATTATCACCGCGACCGGGCTGAACATGCAGCTGCTGGGTGGGGCATCGCTGCTGCGCAACGGCGAGCCGATCGATCTGCCCAAGGCGATGACCTACAAGGGCCTGATGTTCTCCGGGGTGCCCAACGCCGCGGTGACCTTCGGCTACACCAACGCGTCGTGGACGCTCAAGGCCGACCTGGTCTCGGAGTTCGTTTGCCGGGTGCTCAACTACATGGACGACAACGGATTCGACCGGGTCGAGCCGCAGCACCCCGGTGCCGCGGTGAAGGAAGAGCCGTTCATGGACTTCAGCCCCGGCTACTTCCGCCGGGCGATGGACGACCTGCCGCGCTCGGGCTCGGAGGCTCCGTGGCGGCTCAAGCAGAACTACCTGCTGGACCTGCGGCTCATCCGGCACGGCAAGGTGGACGAGAAGTCGCTGAAGTTCAGCAAGCACCGGGCGCCGGTAAGCGTCTAGCGGCGATCGCGAGGGCGGCGGGGCCGGCGCCCGGTGTTAAGGGCGCTCCGGCCAGTAGTAGGAGTCGGGGTAGGGCCGGGATCCGAACAGCGCGGTCCCGATCCGCACCTCGGTAGCGCCCTCGGCGATGGCCAGCGCGAAATCGCCGCTCATCCCCATCGACAGCCGCGGCACGACGTGGCCGTGTTCGGCCGCGGTATCGCGTAACTGGCGCAGCCGGCGGAAACAGCCGCGGACGGTGTCGGGGTCGTCGGTGTTGATGGCCAGCGTCATCAGGCCGCGCACCCGCATCGTGGGGTAATCGGCCAGCTCGTCGAGGAACGGCAGCAGCTGGTCGGGATCCAGGCCGTACTTGCTGGGCTCGTCAGAGGTCTTGACCTGCACCAGCACGTCGATGACGCGGTTCTCGGCGCGCAGATGGCGGTCGAGCGCCACCGCAAGTTTGGACCGGTCCAAAGACTGCACCTCCGCGGCCAACCGTGCCACCACGCCCGCCTTGTTGGTCTGCAGGTGTCCGATCATCACCCAGTCGATCCCCGGGCCGGCCTCCTCGGTGGCCAACGCCGCCGCCTTGTCCTTGATCTCTTGGACCTTGTTCTCGCCGAATCGGTGCATGCCCAGATCGACGGCGTCGCGGATCAGCTCGGGACCGAAGGTCTTGCTCACCGGCAGGATGTCGACGTCTGCGGGCGAACGCCCCGCGGCATGGCACGCGTCGTCGACGCGCGCGCGGAGCTGTTCCCAACGCGCCCGCAGGGTGGCGTTCATCGGAGTGCCGGTCCTAGACGACGACGATGCCGTCGTCGTCGCTGTGGGCGATCGCGCCGGGAACGAAGGCGGTACCGCCGAACTCGACGACGACGTCACGCTCACCGGCGCCGGTCTTGGTGCTCTTGCGGGGATTGGTGCCCAGCGCCTTGATGCCGATGTCGAGGGTGCGCAGGGTCGAGGCGTCGCGCACCGCGCCGTGCACGATCAGCCCTGCCCAGCCGTTGCTGCGCGCCAGCTCGGCGATGACGTCACCGACCAGCGCGGTGTGCAGCGAGCCGCCCCCGTCGATCACCAGCACCCCGCCGTCGCCCGGTTCTGAGAGCACCGATTTGAGCAGCGCATTGTCCTGGAAGCAGCGCACGGTGCTGATGCGACCGGCGAACTCCGTACGCCCGCCGAGTTGGCGGAACTGAACGTCGCAGCTGCGCACGTCGGGGCCGATCTCGTCGACCAGGTCGGCGGTGGGCCGGAAGCGTGCCGTCACGCCGGTCAGCCCCGGCGCGCGCGCAGGCGGCGAAGCAACAGCAGCGCGATCACGCCGAGGATTCCGGCGGCCAGCAGCGGGCCGGGCGAACGCGGTGCCGGTGAAACCGGCGTGCTCAGCGGATTGCGGGCCGAGTCCACCGTGGATTTTGCCTGGGCCGCCGTTTCTTTGGCGCCCTCAGCGAGGTGGCCCGAGCCGTTGGTGGCGACCGCCGGCGTGGCGGGCACCGGTGGGGCCGGCACAGGCGCTGCGGGGGCGGCCTTAGCGGGCGCCTTTTTCGCTGGCGCCTTCTTGGCCGCCTTGGCCGGGGCTTTTTTAGCGGCCGCCTTTTTCGCCGGGGCCTTCTTGGCGCTGTCTCTTATACACA
>NZ_JRMM01000126.1:0-12682 GCF_000972905.1 Mycobacterium sp. UM_Kg27 | reverse complement strand
GCTCAAGACCCGCAGCAGCTCTGCCGGCGACCAGCACGCACCGTTTTCAAGGGCGCGCTGCATCGTGGCAACCGCCTGCTGGACCTGCGTGACCGGCTCGACGTGGTGCACCGCGCCTAACAGCTCGCCGTGGTCGAGCAGCGGCTCATTCCAGGGCTTCCACACCTTCGGCACGAACTTATCGGGAGTGCGCAGATCGTCGCGAACGTCGTAACGCTGCAGCCACATCCGGTGCGGATGACCCGTGCGCATCGCGGTCTCCAGCGACGCCTCGAGATTCGATCTGCCATTGGCTTGCGGGTCACCGGGGTTCTCCGGAAAGGCGTCGAACAGGAAGTCGCCCAGCAGCTCGGTGCGTCGGCGCAGCGATATCCGCTCGTATTCCGCGCTCACCGCCCGGATCCGCAGGTCGCGATCCAGCAGCAGGAAAGCCCCGGTTGACAGACCCTGGTCCAGCCCCCGCGCCATCTCATCGAAGCGGTCCTTACCTGGCAATTTCATTGCAGCAGCCACTGTTCCCTAATTGCCAGCCCCCTACCCCGCAGATGGTATCGGTGGCGAAGCATCAGCCCGGCCACGAGGTGACACCACAAACAGAAAACCCCGGCCGAAGCCGGGGCAATCCGTAACTGATGAGACGACTCATCATGTGGCGGTGGCGGAGGGATTTGAACCCTCGGTGGGGGGTTACCCCACACACGCTTTCGAGGCGTGCTCCTTAGGCCGCTCGGACACGCCACCGCGGGACAGCGTACCCAACGAGGGGGCCATCAGCCCAATCGCTGCCGGGCGAAGAACGCTTCCAGTGGTGCAGCACACTCGGCGGCGAGCACTCCGCCACGGACCTGCGGGCGATGATTGAGCCGGCGATCCCGCACCACGTCCCACAGTGAACCGACCGCTCCGGTCTTGGGCTCGAAGGCCCCGAACACCAGCCGTTCCACCCGCGCGGCCACCAGCGCCCCCGCGCACATGGTGCAGGGCTCCAGGGTGACGGCCAGCGTCGCGCCGGTCAGCCGCCATCCGTCACCGAGGACGGCGGCGGCAGCGCGGATGGCCAGCAGCTCGGCGTGCGCGGTCGGATCGCCCAGAGCTTCGCGCGCATTGGCCGCCTGCGCCAGCACAGTGCCGTCGGGACCGACCAGCACCGCACCGACCGGCACGTCGCGGGGACCGGCCTGGCCGGCGGCCGCCAGGGCCGCGCGGATCAGGTCCTCGTCGGTGAGCGGGGCGCTCACCGACTGCGTCGCGGCATCGCCGCGGTGAGCTGCTCATCGAATCCCATCTCGTTGGCGATGCGGTGCAACTGCTCGTCGACGGCCAGATCGGACTCGTCGAGAATGACGCCGAGCACCGCGGCGGGCAGGCCGATGTCGGACAGCACGCCCAGATCGCCCTCTTCGAAAGGATCGGCGTCCTCCAAGTCGTCGGCGTCGATGTCGGCGTCGATCTCCTCGAGCACCTCGTCGGCCAGGTCATAGTCCAGGGCCGCGGTGGCATCCGAAAGCAACAGCCGAGTGCCGGCCGGGCCCGGACGAATGATCACGAAGAACTCGTGGTCGACATTGATCAGGCCGAATACAGCTCCGGCGCTGCGCAGTTCACGAAGCTCGGTCTCTGCTGTGGAAAGACTGGTAAGGGCCGCAGCACGCATCGACGTGCAACGCCATTTGCCGTCTTCACGCACAACAGCCACTCCGAAGCCGTCCAGCGTCTCGGCCGGCCGGCCCGGTGCAGACGAGCTCTGTGCTCCCATGGGCGCCTACGGTAGTCGCCGCCTACGCCCTTGACCAGCGTGTGCCAACCTGGACAGGTGGCAGTAAGCACAGTGAAAACTCCGGTGTGCGTTTTGGGACTCGGCCTGATCGGCGGTTCGGTGCTGCGCGCGGCCGCGGCGGCAGGCCGGACGACGTTCGGCTACAACAGGTCGGCCGACGGGGTGAACGCCGCCGTCGCCGACGGATTCGACGCCACCACCGAGCTGGAAACCGTCCTGAAGCGCGCCTCGGCGACCGGTGCGCTGATCGTGATCGCCGTCCCGGTGCCGGCGCTGCCGATGCTGCTCGGCCCCATCAGCCGGCTGGCACCCGAATGCCCCCTGACCGACGTCACCAGCGTCAAGAGCCCGGTGCTCGACGAGATCACCGCCGCCGGACTGCAGGCTCGCTTCGTCGGCGGTCATCCCATGGCCGGGACCGCCCACTCCGGCTGGCCGGCCGGGCATGCCGAGCTGTTCCAGGGCGCACCGTGGGTGATCAGCGTGGACGACCACGTGGACCCGGGGGTGTTCGCTGAGGTACTGGACCTGATTCTGGACTGCGGATCGCTGGCGGTACCGGCCCGCTCAGAGGAACACGACGCGGCCGCGGCCGCGATCTCTCATCTGCCGCATCTGATGGCTGAGGCGCTGGCGGTGACCGCGGCCGACGTACCGCTGGCGTTCGCACTGGCCGCCGGGTCCTTCCGCGACGGCACCCGGGTGGCCGGAACAGCACCGGATCTGGTCCGGGCGATGTGTGAGGCCAACTGGCAGCGGCTGCTGCCGGCGCTGGATCGCGTGATCGCGCTGTTGGCCGACGCGCGCGATTCGCTTTCGGCCTCGGATTCGGTGGCCGAACTGGTCAATCATGGGCACGCCGCCCGCACGCGCTACGACAATTTCCCCCGCAGCGAGATCGTCACGGTCGTCGTCGGCGCAAAGGATTGGCGCCGGGAGCTGGCCGCTGCCGGCCGGGCCGGCGGGGTGATCAGATCCGCGTTGCCAACCCGGGATAGTCGATGACGAAACCGTCGGCATCGACGGTGACGGTGGTGCCCCCGGGGTCGGTTCCCGGCGTGATCACCTTGATGCCGGAACGCGTCTCGGCACTGCTGTAGCTGGCGGTCGCCGCCACCACCGACATGTCGGGCAGGTTCAGGTACAGCGTGGGCAAGGTGATCGCCGCCGCCCGCTCCTGCAGCCGGGCCCGCCGGATCGGCAAGGTGTTGAAGAACGGGCTGAACAGCATGTCGATGTCCAGGGAACCGTCGTAGCCGGCGCGGGACTGTCCCCGGGCGTCAGTGACCAGCCACATGTTCTCTTCATCGCGGGCGATCACCAGCTGACGTTCCCGTTCGGCGAGCGAGACGGTCAGCCCCAACCGTTTGGTGGCGCCGGACTCATCGGTGTGCAGGTCGTAATAGACGCCGAACGCCGGGTGGTCGGCGGTGGCCCCGGCCACGATTCGGCCATTGGCCCTGATCCGGTTGCCGGACAGCTGCACACGTACCGATTCCATCCGCGGGGCGTCGGGCGCCCGCCAGGTCAGAATCGCCGGCCACTGGCCGGACGGGGCTGCACTCACCGATCCACCGTAAGCGACCGGCCCCCGATCCGCAGTCACGACCCCCGGTGCGCAAACTCACCGGAACTCATTGATTTCTGGATCCCGCGCGGCAAGATAGCCACATGAGCAGCGACCCGAGCGTGCCCATCGACCCCCATCATGGCGAAACCAGCAGCCCTCCGCCGGCGCCCGCGGCGATGCCGTTGACCCGCGCCGGCGCGCTGTGGACCGCACTGATCGCCGGTTTTCTGGTGCTGATCGTGTTGCTGGTGTTCATCACCCAGAACACCGGCCCAGTCGACCTGGCGTTTTTGACCTGGACGTGGAGCCTGCCCGCGGGAGTGGCCATCCTGCTGGCGGCGATCTGCGGCGGGCTGGTGACCGCCCTGGTCGGTACCGCGCGGATCTATCAGTTGCGGCGCGCCGCCAAGAAGTCCCTGGCGGCTCAGCGGTAGATCAGAACCGGGCCTGATTGCGCGGGAGCAGGTCCCAGACATGCTCGGTGCCGTTGGTGGCTGCCACCGCGGCCTGCCCTGAGCGCGAGTACAGCAGTCGGGTGATCGATACGTAGTCGATGGGAAACGACAGCAACCGCTGCGTGCCCAGAACCTGGTGCAGGATCACGTTGATCACGCCGCCGTGACTGAACACCGCGATCGTGTCGTCGGGCGCGGAGCCGGCCACCACGTCGGCCACCGCGTCAGCGACTCGGGCGCAGAACGCGGCCTCGTCGACGTCGGCGGGCAGGTGCCCCTGCGCCATCCGGGCCCAGTCCTGGGGCCGCTCGGTACGCAGCTGTTCGATGGGCAGGTAGCCGGCCAGGTCGCGGTCGTACTCGGCGAACCGCTCATCGATGTCGACGCTGTGCCCGAGCCGCGCGGCCAGCGGCTCAGCGGTCTGGATCGCACGACGCTGCGGGCTGCTGACCAGCCGGGTGATCGGGAACCGGGTCAGCGCGTCCGGCAGGCGCTGCGCCTGAGCGAAGCCGGTCTCGGACAGCTCGGGGTCCGAGCCCTGGCCGTACTCGCTGCGCAGCGGGAGGGCATGGCGGATCAGCAGCAACTGCACGTCTGCCACCCTAAGGTGCCAGTTCGGCCCGGCCTCACGGGGTGACGATGTTGAAGTTCGGGTCGGGGTTGTCCAGTGCACCGAGCAGGTGCGCCCAGGCGCTCGAGTCGCCGGAGACCTCCAGTCCGCCGTTGCCCAGCAGCGCCGCCAGCAGTGCCAGCTTGGTGGGCGCCGTGACGGTGACGTCCGCGCTGTCCGGGTCGGCCGGCGTCTTGCGGTGCACGAGAACCCCGTTGCGCAGGGTGAGGCGATAGTTGACCCCGGTGTCGGCGAACGAGACATCCAGGGCCAGCGCCAGCTCCCAGGCTCGCGGCCCGTTGATCCGGATCGCCAGACTGTCGAAGAGTTGCTCGGCGCTGAGCTGAGACAGCAGCGCCATCGAGGCGACCCGGGTGGGGGTGCCGAAGTTGCCGGTGCGCAACTCGGTGGCGCCGGAGAGGAAGAAGTTGCGCCAGGTGGCGTTCTCCGCGCCGTAGGCCAGCTGTTCCAGTGTGTCGGCGTAGAGCCTGCGCGCGCCGGCGTGGTCGGCGTCGGTGAACATCGCATGGTCGAGCAGGGTTGCCGCCCAACGGAAATCACCGTCGTTGAAGGCCGCTTCGGCCAGTTCGACGACGCGGTCCACGCCGCCCAGCGCCGCGGTGTAGCGGGGTCCCAGCGCTTCGGGCGGGTGCGGCCACAACCGGGCCGGGTTGCCGTCGAACCAGCCCAGATACCGCTGGTAGACGGCTTTGACGTTGTGGCTCACCGAGCCGTAGTAGCCGCGGGCGTGCCAGGCGTTTTCCAGCGCGGGCGGCAGCTGGAACTGTTCGGCGATCTCGACTCCGGTGAAGCCGCGGTTGAGCAGCCGCAGCGTCTGGTCATGCAGGTAGGCGTACAGATCGCGCTGCAGGCCGAGGAATTCCGCGATCTGCTCGGTGCCCCACGTCGGCCAGTGGTGCGAGGCGAAGACGACATCGGCCCGCCCGGCGAAGGTGTCGATGGCCTCGGTGAGGTATCCGGCCCAGGCACGCGGGTCGCGGACCAGCGCCCCGCGCAGCGTCAGCAGGTTGTGCTGGTTGTGGGTGGCGTTCTCGGCCATGCACAGCGCCCGGAATTGCGGGAAGTAGAAGTGCATCTCTGCCGGCGCCTCGGTGCCCGGCGCCATCTGGAATTCGATCTGCACACCGTCGATCACATGAGTCTCGCCGGTGCGGGAGATGTCGATGGTCGGGACGATGACGGACACCTCCCCGGTCGAGGTGTTCTGGCCCAGGCCGCAGCCGACCTGCCCCTGCGGACCGCGCGCCAGCACAGTGCCGTACATGTAGGCGGCACGCCGTGTCATCGCGGTACCGGCGTAGACGTTCTCGGACACCGCATGTTCGACGAAATCCTCGGGGGCGAGAACGGCCACCCGGCCGGCATCGACGTCGGCCTGCGAGGTCACGCCCAGCACACCGCCGAAATGGTCGACGTGGCTGTGGGTATAAATAACGGCGCTGACCGCACGATTCCCACGGTGTTCGCGGTAAAACGCCAGCGCTGCGGCGGCAACCTCGGTGGAGATCAGCGGGTCGATGACGATGACGCCGGTCTCGCCCTCGACGAAGGTGATGTTGGACAGGTCGAAGCCACGGATCTGATAGATGCCCTCGACCACTTCGTAGAGGCCTTGCTTGGCCGCCAATTGGGACTGGCGCCACAACGACGGATGCACCGACGTCGGCGGCTCTCCGGCGAGGAAGTTGTAGCTGTCGTTGTCCCAGACCACCCGGCCGTCGGCGGCGGTGATGACGCACGGCGTCAGTGCGGCGATGAAGCCCCGGTCTGCATCGGCGAAATCTGTTGTGTCACTGAAAGGCAGCGCTTTGCGGTGCTCGGCGTGGGCAGCTTCGATCGTTGCACTCACCGGCTGGTTTTCCATGGCGCCCAGCTTGCCACCCGACGCTGTGCCGCGAGGCGGGTTCGCGCGTTAGTGGCGCCGGCGCAGCGAGGTCAGTGCGTTACGCAGCCGCGTCGGCCACGACGGGCGGGCGACGCGGTCGCGGGCCTCCCGGGCCTCGTGGGCTGGTGTCGGACGGAGCGGCGGGATTCGTCGCCTTCTTCAGCACGCATGGGTCACTTCTCCGGTGAGTCGGGCGGGTCTTCGGGAACCAGCCGCTCGGGCACCTCGGCGGGCGCCAGTCGTTCCGGCGGGTCCGCGGGCACCAGTCGCTCCGGCGGCTCCGCGGGCCGGCCCGGTTCGGGTGGCAGTTCTGGATTCATGCGGTTCGCCTACCCGCCGCGCGGCGGGTACAAACCCCGGGGCGAGCGTGCACGGTTGTACGTCAAAACCGGCGTGTTGCCGTACAAACACGCTCCCTCGCGGAAAAAACGGGCCTAGCGGGGCAGCCGCACGGTGAACGCGGTACGGCCGGGCTCGCTGGTGACATCGATGGTCCCGCGGTGCGCCCGGACCACCGCCGCGGCGATCGCCAGCCCGAGCCCGGTGCTGCCGCCCTTGCGCGAGCGGGAGGTGTCCCCGCGGGCAAACCGCTGGAAGATCTCCGGCAGGAACTCCGCGGGGATGCCCGGGCCGTCATCGGTGACGCTGAGTACGGCCTCACCCCCGTCGACACCCAACCGAAGGGTCACCACGGTTCCCGGGCCGGTGTGGACGCGGGCGTTGGTCAGCAGGTTGGCCACCACCTGGTGCAACCGGGCCGCGTCACCGGGCACCGTCACCGGCTCGTCGGGCAGCTCGAGTTGCCACTGGTGGTCCGGGCCCCCGACGTGGGCATCGCTGACCGTGTCGACCGCCATTCGGGACAGGTCCACCTGTTCGTGCTCCAGCGGACGGCCGGAATCTAGGCGGGCCAGCAGCAGCAGGTCTTCGACCAGCTGCGTCATCCGCTCGGTCTCGGACTGCACCCGGCTCAACGCGTGAGCCAGGGCTTGCGAGTCCGCACCGTCGGATACCGGAATGCGTTGCGCCAATTCGGTGTAACCGCGAATCGCAGTCAGCGGCGTGCGCAGCTCATGACTCGCGTCGGCGACGAACTGACGCACCCGGGTCTCGCTGTCCTGGCGGGTCGACAGCGCGGCGGCGATGTGGTCGAGCATCCGGTTGACCGCGGCGCCCAGTTGTCCGACCTCGGTGCGGGGGTTCGCGTCGGATTCGGCGACCCGCACCGGCAGCGTCGCCTCACCGCGATCCAACGGCAGGCCGGCGACTTCGCCGGCGGTCTGTGCGACGCGGCGCAGCGGGGTCAGTGCCCGCCGGATCACCACACTGCCGGCGGTGGCCACCGCGGCCACCGCGAACAGGGTGACCAGCCCGAAGATCAGCAGCACCCGGACCATGGTGTCGTCCACCCCGGCCAGCGGCAGCCCGGTGACGATCACGTCGTCACCGCGGCGAGCGGCGGTGGCGACCACCCGGTAGCGGCCCACGCCATCGAGACGCCGTGTCACCGGTGGTTCTCCGGCCGACACATCGGTCAATCGTGTTGTGGCGGAAGCACTCAGCTCCTCGCGCTGACCCGAGATGCTCAGATACCCAGCCTCGACGTCCTGGCCGGTGCCGGGAGCGGTCCGGCCTGCCATCACGGCACCGACCATGCCGGCCGGCTGGCCCGGCGCGTCCAGGAAGTCCGGGCCGGGCCCCGGCCGCGGCCGGTGGTGCCGATGCGCGAGCGGCGGCAGTGGCTGGCCGTGTAGCCGCGCCGAGCGGCGCGCGGCGTCGGAGAGCTGATGGTCGAGTTGAGCTACCAGATACTGGTAGAGGGCCAGCTCCGTCACCGCGCCGATACCGAGGCAGGCCACGGTGAGCAGCACGATCTGACCGGCCAGCAGTCGCGCCCTCAGCGACCAGGTACGCCAGAGGCCGGGTCGCCGCGAGTTACCCAGCCGGCTTGAGCACATAGCCCGCACCGCGCAGCGTATGGATCATCGGTGGTCGGCCGTTGTCGATCTTCTTACGCAGGTAGGAGATGTAGAGCTCGACGATGTTGGCCCGGCCGCCGAAGTCGTAGTCCCACACCCGGTCCAGGATCTGTGCCTTGGACAGCACCCGCTTGGCGTTGTGCATCAGGTAACGCAGCAGCTCGAACTCGGTGGATGTCAACGTGATCGGATCACCACCCCGGGTCACCTCATGGGAATCCTCATCGAGCACCAGGTCACCGACCACGATCTGGGCGCCGGCCTCGGCGGTGCTCACCCCGGCGCGGCGCAACAGCGCCCGCAGCCGCAACACCACCTCCTCGATGCTGAACGGCTTGGTGACGTAGTCGTCGCCGCCGGCGGTCAACCCCGCAAGGCGGTCCTCCAGCCCGTCCTTGGCGGTCAAGAACAGCACCGGCAACCGCGGGTTGATCTCCCGCAGCTTGTGCAGGACGTCGAGTCCGCTCATGTCGGGAAGCATCACGTCGAGCACCACGACGTCGGGACGTTCCGCTTTGGCCGCGGCGATCGCCGCAGCGCCGTCACCGGCGGTCGCGGTGGTCCACCCTTCGTAGCGCAGCGCCATCGACACCATCTCGGCCAGCACCGTCTCGTCGTCGACCACCAGCACCGTGATGGGCGTGCCGTCGGCGCGCGTCATCAGGACACGTTCGACCGACCCTCGTGGTGCAGACATCATGTTCCAGTATGTCCGTCGCGCCGATATCTTCATCGCATGGCACGCTCACCGCAGGAAATCTTCGACCACCATCTCCAGGCTCTGCTCGCCGGCGACGTCGACGAGCTACTCATCGACTACACCGACGAATCGGAGCTGATCACGTCGGCCGGCGTCGCGCAGGGCAGCAGCGCAATCCGGGCCGCGTTCAGCCAACTGTCCGGCGCACTGGCCGACGCGAACTTCGAGATCAAGTCGCAGACCTACAGCGGCAATGTGCTGCTGCTGGAATGGACGCTGGACGCAGTGGGTTTCGGCGTCGACGGGGTGGACACCTTCCTGTTCGACGACGACTCGATCCGGGTGCAGACGATCTCCCAGCAGGTCCGCCCCAAGAGCTGACACCGCTGGAAACGGGGCCCGCGAAACCACTGAATCGCTGCGGGCTGACGGGTTAGGTTTCCCCCCGTGAACCTCGAAGCGGTCGCGGACTGGATGTCCGCCCAGAACCTGGGCGAGGGCCCGCTGGAAAACGTCACCGAACTGTCCGGCGGCACCCAGAACGTCATGCTGGCGTTCGACCGATCCGGCCGCAGCTACGTGTTGCGGCGCGGCCCACGGCATCTGCGACCGCGCAGCAACGCGGTGATGCTGCGGGAGACCCGGCTGTTGGGCGCGCTGGCCGGCACCGACGTGCCCCATCCGGGACTGATCGCGGTCTGCGACGACCCGGCGGTGCTCGGCGACGCGGTGTTCTACCTGATGGAGCCGGTCGACGGGTTCAACGCGAGTGGGGAACTGCCCGCGCTGCACGCCGGCGACCCGGAGGTCCGGCACGGCATGGGCCTGTCGATGGCCGACGCGCTGGCGAAGCTCGGTGCGCTCGACCACGTCGCGGTGGGGTTGGCGGACTACGGCAAACCCGACGGCTTCCTGGAACGCCAAGTGCCGCGGTGGCTTTCCGAACTGGACTCCTACCGGCAGTTCGAGAACTACCCCGGGCCCGACCTGCCCGGACTCGACGACGTCGCCGACTGGCTGCAGCGCAACGTGCCGACGTCCTGGCAGCCGGGGATCCTGCACGGCGACTATCACGCGGCCAACGTGATGTTCTCCCCCACCGGACCGGAGGTGGCGGCGATCGTGGACTGGGAGATGTCGACCATCGGGGATCCACTGTTGGACCTGGGCTGGCTGCTGGCCACCTGGCGCCAGGATGACGGGTCCAGCGTGTTCAGCCACACGCTGACCGGCATGGACGGGCTGGCCTCCCCCGATGACCTGGTGCAGCGCTACGCCGCGGGCAGCTCCCGCGATCTGACGCATATCGGCTGGTACACGGTGATGGCCGCCTTCAAGCTGGCCATCGTGATCGAGGGCACCCTGGCCCGGGCGTCGGCAGGCATGGCACAGAAGGAAGTGGGCGATCAGTTGCACGAGGCCGCCGTCTGGCTCTTCGACCGGGCCCAGACCTGGATGGCGAGCGCGAAATGACGGACCAGCGCAACTACGTCGCCGGCATCGACGACATTGTTAAGGCCGACACTCGGCGTCTGGTCGACATCTTCAAGGACCTGCATCGCAACCCCGAGTTGGGTTTCAACGAAGTGCGCACGGCGCGGACCGCCGCGCAGGCCCTGAGCAACCTCGGCTTCACGGTGACCACCGGGATCGGTCGCACCGGCGTGGTGGCGGTGCTATCCAACGGCCCAGGCCCGGTAGTGATGTACCGGGCCGACATGGACGCGCTGGCAGTGCCCGAGGCCACCGGCCTGGACTACGCCAGCAGCAACCCGGCACTCGGACACATGTGCGGCCACGACGCGCACGTGACCTGGATGTTGGGGTTGGCCAAGGTGCTCGCCGAGACCGCCGATTCCTGGTCGGGCACCGCGGTGCTGATCGGACAGCCCGCCGAGGAACTGATCACCGGCGCCCAAGCCATGATCGACGCGGGCCTCTATGACGTCGCTCCCAGACCGGACGCTTTCCTGGCGATGCACACCGCGCCCGTACCGGTCGGCATGGTCGCCGCGGTCGGCGGAGAACGGATGGCCGGTACCGATCAGCTCGACATCGTGTTCCACGGCGTCGGCGGGCATGGGTCGATGCCCCAGCTGGCCGTTGACCCGGTACTCATGGCGGCGCAGGCGGTCGTGCAGTTCCAGAGCATTGTCAGCCGGGCTGTCGCCCCCAGCGAGACGGCGGTGCTGACTGTCGGCTCGGTGCAGGCCGGCAGTGCCTACAACGTCATCCCGGACCGCGCACTGCTCAAAGTCAACCTGCGCTGGTTCAACCCCGCTGTGCGCGAAACGATGCTGACCCGTATTCGGACGATCTGCGAGGGCATCGCGCGCAGCTACGGCATGCCCGAAGACCGGCTGCCGGAGATCACCATGGCCGGTGGCGCCACCCCGCTGGTCAACGACACCGCACTGACCGACCGGGTGGCGATCGCGCTGGGCGACCTGCTCGGCCCGGACAATGTGGTGCGCGAGCTGCCGGCGCTGACCGGCTCGGAGGACTGTCACCTGCTCAAAGGGCCGCACACCGACGTGCCGCTGGCATATCTGCTGGTCGGGGTGGCCGACCCACAGGTACACGCCAAGTCCGCGGAAAGGGGGCAAATGTTCCCCTACACACCGCACTCGCCGGACTATATGGTCGACCTTTCCGCCATCCCGGTCGGAACCAGGATTGCAGCCCGTGCAATGCTTGAATTGCTTACTCCCAGTCGGTTCTAGTAGTAATTGGACTCCGCCGAGTTTCAGAAATACTTGTGCGGTCCACGAAGACGAGCTAAGGTTTATTGCTGTGGACGATCGTCACAAAGACCCAACCGTCGTGTTGCCTTACCTCGTGGGCAGGCCGCTAGGAGCGACCGAGGTCTACGAGGCATTCGGCTATCGCAAATCCGCCTACTATAAGGCGGCCCATGAGGGCCGACTGATCAGCGCGGATAACCTGATCCGAGTTGCCCGGTACTTCGGCCTCAACCCCGTCGATCTGCAGGTACGGTTCGGATTGATCGAGCACGACGCCGTCGCTGAATACCTGGAGTCCTCGCCGCGGCCGCTGCGGCTGGGTGATCTGAAGGCGGATCTGGACAAACCCCCCGTCTAGGAGTGCCCCCAGCAAGTACCGTCGACGTATGACGTCGGCGTTAATTGCCGTCACCGTGCTGGTGGCGCTGTACGCCCTGTGGGTGCGCCGTGATACCTGGTGGTCACGGTGGGAGATCGGCATCACCGTATCGATCGCACTGGAAACCGTCGCTCTCGTGATGATGTCGCCCTGGGCAGCCCACACCGTGGGCCCGGCGCTGCACCATGCCACCCGGATTTGGAACATCCAGCAGCTAGGCGGTCATATCTGCTTCGTCGTCGCCATCACGGCCAACATCTACCATGTGCTGGCCCGGCTGGTCGACTTCGACCAATTCCGCCCGCTGTTCCGTCTGCAGGTGCAGTTGCCCGTCCTGGTGGCGATGGTGGCGATGGTGGCGGTGTTCCTCGTCGCCGACGCCGGCTACCGCCCGGATGGTTTCTCTTCACTCGGGGGCGGCGGCGCCTGGGCGCGGGCATACTGGGTGCTGTTTTCTCTGGTGCTGATCTATCTGGCCGGCTACGCGACGCGGGCGCTTTCGCTGCTGCGATCCGATCCACGCGCCAAGGAGCTGTCTCTTATACACATCTCCGAGCCCACG
>NZ_JRMM01000125.1:0-12801 GCF_000972905.1 Mycobacterium sp. UM_Kg27 | reverse complement strand
TGTGTATAAGAGACAGGCGGTGGACCGGGTGATCGGCGGTCCGCGCCGTAAGAGCCGGATCATCAGCGAGCACGAGAAGAAGATCACCGCCTACCACGAGGGCGGACACACCTTGGCGGCCTGGGCGATGCCCGACATCGACCCGGTCTACAAGGTGACGATCCTGGCTCGCGGCCGCACCGGCGGGCACGCGGTGGCCGTGCCCGAGGAAGACAAGGGACTGCGCACTCGCTCGGAGATGATCGCCCAGCTGGTCTTCGCCATGGGCGGGCGCGCCGCCGAGGAACTGGTGTTCCGTGAGCCGACCACCGGTGCGGTCTCCGACATCGAGAAGGCCACCGCGGTGGCACGCGCCATGGTCACCGAGTACGGCATGAGTGCGAAGCTCGGTGCGGTTCGCTACGGCACCGACCACGGCGACCCCTTCGTCGGGCGTGCGATGGGCAGCCAGGCCGACTACTCCCACGAAGTGGCCCGCGACATCGACGACGAGGTCCGCAAACTGATCGAGGCCGCGCACACCGAGGCCTGGGAGATCCTGTCCGCATACCGTGACGTCCTCGACGTGCTCGCCGGCGAGCTGTTGGAGAAGGAGACGCTGCACCGCGCCGACCTGGAGAAGATCTTCGGCGACGTGACCAAGCGGCCCCGGCTGACGGCGTTCGACGACTTCGGTGGGCGAGTTCCATCCGACAAGCCGCCGATCAAGACCCCCGGTGAACTGGCCATCGAGCGGGGCGAGCCGTGGCCGCAGCCGAAGCCGGAGCCGGCGTTCAAGGCCGCCATCGCTCAGGCGTCGCGGGAGGCGGCGGCCCGGGCGGGTGAAAACGGCCCCAACGGCAGCAACGGTGTACCCGCCGGCGGTGAGGCGGGCACCCAGCCCGACTACGGCGCCCCGGCGGGCTGGCGCGCACCCGGTTGGCCGCCCTCGCAGCAGCAGGCGCAGCCCCCGCAACAGGGCGGCTACTGGTACCCGCCCCAGCACTGGCCGCAGGGTGGTTACCCGCCCGCCCAGCACTACCCGCCCTATCAGCACCAGCCTCAGCCGTACCCCGGCGCGGGCCAGCCGCCGGCACCGCCGGCACCGTCCGGTGAGGCAGACGGTGGTCACGGCACGGAGAACAACCGGTCCGAGCAGCCGTCGGGTGACTGAGAAAGCGGGGTCGACGATGACGTCGGCAATCTTCGATCAAGCGCGGGCCGAGGCCGCCGTGCGCGAGCTGCTGCTCGCCGTCGGCGAAGACCCCGACCGGGCGGGTCTACTCGACACCCCGGCGCGGGTCGCACGGGCCTATCAGGAGATGTTCGCCGGGCTCTACACCGACCCGGACGCGGTGCTGGAGACCACCTTCGACGAGCAGCACGAAGAGCTGGTGATCGTCAAAGAGATCCCGCTCTACTCCACCTGCGAGCACCACCTGGTGGCCTTTCACGGTGTCGCGCACGTCGGCTACATCCCCGGCTACGACGGCCGGATCACCGGTCTGTCCAAGCTGGCGCGGGTGGTCGACCTCTATGCGAAGCGCCCGCAGGTGCAGGAGCGGTTGACCGCGCAGGTCGCCGACGCCCTGATGCGCAAACTCAATCCGCGCGGAGTCATCGTGGTGGTCGAGGCCGAGCATCTCTGCATGGCAATGCGCGGAGTGCGTAAGCCCGGCGCGATCACCACCACGTCGGCGGTGCGCGGGCAGTTCAAAACCGACAGCACGTCGCGCGCTGAGGCCCTGGAACTCATTCGGCGCAAGTGAGCCCGACACGCGTGCTGGTCGTCGGGGTGGTCAACGTCACCGCCGATTCGTTCTCCGACGGCGGGCGCTACCTCAACGTCGATCGCGCCGTTGAGCACGGTCGCGAGCTCGCGGGCCAGGGTGCGGCGATCATCGACGTGGGGGGCGAATCGACCCGGCCGGGCGCGGTGCGCAGCGACCCGCGGGCGGAAGCGCGGCGAGTCATTCCAGTGGTGAAAGAACTTGCCGACCAAGGTATTACGGTCAGCATTGACACGATGAACGCCGCCGTCGCTGAAGCCGCGCTGGACGCCGGTGCCACGATCGTCAACGATGTGTCCGGCGGAGCGGCGGACCCCGCCATGGCTCCGCTGCTGGCCTCTTCGGGTGCCCGATGGGTGCTGATGCACTGGCGGCCGGTCGATCCCGACAATCCGCATCGGGTGCCGTGCTACGGCGACATCGCCGCCGAGGTTCGCCGGGATCTGCTCACCGCCGTCGACGCGGCGGTAGCCGCCGGTGTGGACCCAGCGCGGTTGATCATCGATCCCGGTCTGGGCTTCGCCAAGACCGCGCAACACAATTGGGCCCTGCTGCATGCGTTGCCGCAATTGGTCGACCTCGGCATGCCGGTGCTGGTCGGCGCGTCACGCAAGCGGTTTCTCGGTACGCTGCTGGCGAGCGCGGACGGCATGCCGCGGTCGCCCGACGAGCGCGAAACGGCGACCGCGGTGATATCGGCGTTGTCCGCGCTGCACGGCGCCTGGGGCGTGCGGGTGCACGATGTGCGGGCCTCGGTCGACGCGCTACGAGTCCTGGAAGCCTGGAGTCAAGGAGGCGCAAGCGATGACTGATCGGATCGAGTTGCGCGGCTTGAAGGTTCGCGGCAACCATGGGGTTTTCGCGCACGAGCGTGCCGACGGCCAGGACTTCGTCGTCGACATCACGGTCTGGATGGACCTCGCCGCCGCGGCGGCCAGCGACGACTTGGCCGACACCTACGACTACGGACAGCTCGCACAGCGCGCCGCGGATATCGTCGCGGGCCCGGCTCGCGATCTCATCGAGACCGTCGCCGCCGAGATCGCTGAGGAGGTGATGGGCGACGCGCGAGTGCAGGCCGTGGAGGTGACGCTGCACAAGCCGCACGCCCCGATCCCGCTCACCTTCGCCGACGTCGCGGTGGTGGCGCGGCGTTCGCGCACCGACCGGCGCGGCAAGGTGGTGCCGGCATGAGTCGCGCGGTTCTGTCGGTGGGATCCAACCTGGGGGACCGGTTGGCCCTGCTGCAGTCGGCAGTCGATGGCCTGGGCCCCGGGGTGCGCGCGGTATCGGGGGTGTACGAGACCGAAGCGTGGGGCGGAGTCGAACAGGGACCCTTCCTCAACGCCGTGCTGATCGTCGACGACCCCGCTGCCGACGGCGACGCCTGGCTGCGCCGAGCACATGAACTGGAGCAGGCCGCCGAACGCGTGCGCACTCAGCGCTGGGGGCCGCGGACCCTGGACGTCGACGTGATCAGCTGCCACGACCTGCAGGGGACGGAGGTGCTGTCCGACGACGACCGGCTGACCCTGCCCCATCCCCGAGCCCACCTGCGGGCGTTCGTACTGGTTCCCTGGCTATCGATCGAGCCGGAGGCGCGACTGACCGTAGCCGGCCGGCCGCGTGCGGTGACAGATCTGCTCGACGAGCTGGAGCCGGCGGAGCGTGCCGGAGTGGCGCTGACCGATTTGGTGCTGACGCTCTGATGGGCCCGACTCGAAAACGTGACGTGGCAGCCGCGGCGGCCGCGGTGGCCCTCATCAGCTATCTGGCGGTCCCATTGCTGTACCGATGGTTCCCGCCCATCACCGTGTGGACCGGGATATCGCTGCTGGCGGTCGCGATCGCCGAGGTGGCCTGGGGCCGCTACGTCGGGGCGAAGATCGACGACGGGCAGATCGGCGCCGGGGCCGGGCGGCTGCATCCGCTCGCGGTGGCGCGCACCGTGGTGGTTGCCAAGGCGTCGGCCTGGATGGGGGCGCTGGTGCTGGGCTTCTGGCTGGGTGTGCTCGGCTATCTGCTGCCGCGCCGGCCCACGCTGCAGGTCGCGGCCCAAGACACCGGCGGCGCAGTGGTCGCCGCGGCCAGTGCGCTGGCTCTGCTCATCGCCGCGCTGTGGCTGCAGAACCGCTGCAAGTCGCCGCACGATCCGGGCCAGCCCACCGAGCTGACCGGAAATCAACCCGGGTGAGAATCGCCGGAGCGGGGCGACACGCGGATTGACCTCGTACAGGTACAGTCGGGCAATGCGCGCCAGCAACGGTACGGGACATAGCGGCGAGGAGGGTGCGCCTCCCGCTTGCGGGGGAGAGCGGCGCAGATGAATTCGGTCCTGTCCCGCGCCCCGGGTCGGCGTGGAGTTCGCAGGCCGGGTTGGACATTGATGACGGCGCTGTTGATCCTCGCGATCGCCGCGAGTTCGGCGCTGGTGTTCACCAGTCGGGTGGAACTGCTCAAACTCGCCGTCATCATCGCGCTGTGGGCCGCGGTCGCGGCGGCGTTCGTCTCGGTGATCTACCGGCGGCAAAGCGATGTGGACCAGGCTCGGGCCCGAGACCTGAAGCTGGTCTACGACCTCCAACTGGATCGGGAGATTTCCGCACGGCGCGAATACGAGCTGACGGTGGAGTCCCAGCTGCGCCGCGAACTGGCCTCCGAACTGCGGGCACAGGCCGCCGACGAGGTCGCCGCATTGCGCGCCGAGTTGTCCGCCCTGCGCACCAACCTCGAGATCCTCTTCGACGCCGACCTGAACCATCGCCCGGCCCTCGAGCCCGAGCGCACCCCGGTCCGGGCCTACAGCGACTGGGCGCGCTCTGCTGAGCAACCCAACACCGGCGCCACCCGGGTCGCGTCGTCGACCGCCACGAGCTACCCGCCAGACTCGGTCACCCAGACCGCGGAGAACCCGATCATCGACGTTCCCGAAGTGCGGATTCCGCCCGCCGGGAGTCCCTCGCCCCAGGCGCCGCCGACACCGCAGGCGCCGCATGCCGAGGGCCGTCGCGGTTCGCATCGCCGCAGCGCCGAGCCGCCCCGGCGGGCCCCCGAGGAGAACCCGCAGCCGCAACCGGCGGCCGCTCGCTGGGCGCAGCCGCCGCAGCCCTTCAGCGCGCCCGAACCGCGCCGCGAGCCGGAGCCGCCGCAGCCACCACCGGCTTCGCCGCCTCCTCCCTGGGCCGCGGCGCCGAGCCCGTCCTGGAAACCCGTTGGCGCCGAGGGCGAATGGCTTCCGCCGGGCGCACCGGGCAGCCACTGGTCCGCGGATGTTCCGGCGGATGCCGGGCGGCACGGCGTCCCCGAGCCGGGCCCCGAAGCGCCGAGCCGCCACGGTCGCCACTCCGGACCGGCCGAATCGGCCGCAGGTCCGGTGAACGGATCCGAACAGGCACGCCCCGAGGGAGGGGGTCGCCGGCGGGCGCGTTCTCGGCACGCGGCGGAGCCGGCCGGCGACCAGGTCCAGTCGACGCCGATCAGCCCGGCCCCACCGATAGTCACCGAACCGGCGGCGCAGGAGCCGGCAGCGCCGGCCCACGCCCGTTCGGACGCGGCCCGGCATTCCGCCGGCGCCGACGGGAGCGGCGACGGCCCCAGCACCGGCGGTCAGTCGGTGGCTGAACTGCTGGCCCGACTGCAGCCCGCCCCGACCGAAGGCCGTCGGCGGCGCCGCCGCGAGGACTGATCCGGGCTCAACTGCGACCAACGTCACTCGCAGCGCCGGGGCCGATCGGGATAGACTCACCGGCGACCGTCCGGTACCCGCAACGCGGGACTGGAACGAAAATCAAGAGAACCTGTGAGGTCGTCTGCATGGCGCAGTTCGACGGACTGCGGCCCGCCCGGCTCAAGGTCGGCGTCATCTCGGCCGGCCGCGTCGGCACCGCACTCGGTGTTGCGCTCGAGCGCGCCGAGCATGTCGTGGTGGCGTGCAGTGCGATCTCCGAGGAGTCGCGGCAGCGCGCCCAGCGCCGGCTGCCCGACAGCCTGATCCTGCCGGCACCCGATGTCGCCGCGGACGCGGAACTGCTGCTGCTCGCCGTCCCCGACACCGAGCTGGCCGGCATCGTGTCCGGTCTGGCTGCCACGGGCGCGGTGCGCGCCGGCACCATCGTGGTGCACACCTCCGGGGCCATCGGGGTCAGCGTGCTTGCGCCGCTGGGCGAGCAGGGGTGCCTGCCGCTGGCCATCCATCCCGCGATGACCTTCACCGGCTCGGATGAGGACATCGACCGGTTGTCGGAGAGCTGTTTCGGTATCACCGCTGCCGACGAGATCGGCTTCGCCATTGCCGAGGCACTGACCCTTGAGATCGGCGCTGAGCCGTTCCGGGTCGAGGAATCCGCCCGCACCCTCTACCATGCCGCGCTCTGCCACGGCGGAAACCACGTGGTCACCGTGATCGACGATGCCCTGGCGGCGTTGCGCGCGGCATTGCCGAGACGGCTCGGCTCGACCGTGGCCGACGACCCCGACGGCATCGCCGAGCGGGTGCTCGGACCGCTGGTGCGCGCCGCGCTGGCCAACACCCTGCGGGACGGCCGGGCCGCGCTGACCGGGCCGGTGGCCCGCGGCGACTCGGCCACCTTGGACCGGCACCTGCGGGCACTGGCCGCCGTGAGCCCCGACCTGGCCGAGGCCTATCGCACCAACGCACTGCGCACCGCGCACCGCGCCGGTGCCGCCGACGATGTGCTGGAGGTGCTGGCCCGATGAGCTCGAACACTGGCCGGGGCCCGCAGCCCACCTTCACCGCCGGCGGGTTCAACGTCTATGAGCGGCCTGACGATATCGCCCGGGTCAGCCGCGCGCTGCGGTCGACCGGTCGCCGGGTGATGTTGGTGCCCACCATGGGCGCCCTGCACGAAGGTCACTTGTCGCTGGTTCGCGCGGCGCAGCGGGTGCCGGGTTCAGTGGTCGCGGTGTCGATCTTCGTCAACCCGCTGCAGTTCGGTGCCGGAGAAGACCTCGACGCCTACCCGCGCACCCTGGACAGCGACCTGGCCGCGCTGCGCGCCGCCGGGGTGGACCTGGTTTTCACGCCGACTGCCGCGGCCATGTACCCGAACGGTCCGCGCACCGCCGTGCACCCGGGACCGCTGGGCGCCGAACTCGAAGGGGCCGCGCGCCCGACGCACTTCGCCGGCATGCTCACCGTGGTCGCCAAATTGCTGTCGATCGTCAACCCTGACCGGGTGTTCTTGGGGGAGAAGGACTATCAACAGCTGGTTCTGGTGCGCCAGATGGTCACCGACCTCAACCTTGGCGTGACGGTGGTGGGCGTTCCCACCGTGCGCGAAGCCGACGGTCTGGCGATGTCGTCGCGCAACCGCTACCTCGATCCCGCGCAGCGCGAAGCCGCGACGGCCCTGTCGGCCGCCCTGGCTGCCGGTGAGCGCGCGGCTGCGGCCGGCGCCCAAGCCGCCCTGGACGCCGCCGCCGCGGTGTTGTCCGCGGTGGGGGACGTCGACGTCGACTATCTGGAGGTTCGCGGCGTCGACCTCGGCCCGGCGCCCGCCGACGGGTCCGGCCGGCTGTTGATCGCCGCCCGGGTGGGCGCCACCCGACTGCTCGACAACGCGGCGATCACGCTGGGAGCTCCCGCCGACGCCGAGGTGGCTTTAGCCGGTTCGGAGGCCGGTTCAGATGGATATCACGTCTCAACCCGGAGGAATTGATGTTTCGGACGATGCTCAAGTCGAAGATTCACCGTGCCACGGTCACTCATGCTGACCTGCACTATGTCGGCTCGGTGACCATCGATGCGGATCTGATGGACGCCGCGGACCTGCTCGAGGGTGAGCAGGTCACAATCGTCGACATCGACAACGGTGCCCGACTGGTCACCTACGCCATCACCGGCGAGCGGGGCAGTGGTGTCATCGGGATCAACGGTGCGGCAGCGCATCTGGTGCACCCCGGGGACCTGGTCATCCTGATCGCCTACGGCACCATGGAGGATGCCGAGGCGCGCCGCTACCGGCCCCGGATCGTGTTCGTCGACGCCGACAACAAGCAGGTGGACCTCGGTGACGACCCGGCCTTCGTGCCCGATGACGTCTCGGATCTGCTCTCGCCCAGAAGCGTGCACTAACCGTGCTGCTGGCGATCGACGTCCGCAACACCCACACCGTCATCGGCCTGATCTCCGGTTCCGGTGACAACGCAAACGTTGTGCAGCAGTGGCGGATTCGGACCGAGGCGGAGATCACCGCCGACGAGCTGGCACTGACCCTGGATGGACTCATCGGCGACGACGGCGAACAACTCACCGGTGCCGCCGCGCTGTCCACCGTCCCGTCGGTACTACACGAAGTTCGGCTGATGCTCGACCAGTACTGGCCGTCGGTGCCAGCCGTGTTGATCGAGCCCGGCGTGCGCACCGGGATTCCGCTGCTGGTGGACAACCCCAAAGAAGTGGGGGCTGACCGGATCGTCAACGGGCTGGCCGCGTTTCACAAGTTCAAGACGGCGGCGATCGTCGTCGACTTCGGTTCGTCGATCTGCGTCGACGTGGTATCGGCCAAGGGGGAGTTCCTGGGCGGTGCCATCGCGCCCGGCGTCCAGATCTCCTCGGACGCCGCCGCTGCCCGCTCCGCCGGCCTGCGCCGGGTCGAGCTCACCCGGCCCCGCTCGGTGATCGGCAAGAACACCGTCGAATGCATGCAGGCCGGCGCGGTCTACGGGTTCGCCGGGCTGGTCGACGGTCTGGTTCGCCGGGTTCGCGAGGAGGCGGCGGGCGCCGGCGATGACGTGACCGTGGTGGCCACCGGCCACTCCGCACCGCTGTTGCTGGCCGATCTGCAGACCGTCGACCATCACGACGCCAATCTCACCCTGGACGGGCTGCGGCTGGTGTTCGAGCGCAACCGGGACAGTCAGCGGGGCAGGCTCCGCCCGGCGCGCTGAGCGCCGCCCGGCTTTTCGTTCTGTAGCCCCTGTTCCTCTAAGCTGGCGGGTCGTGAGCTCCGCCGACGTTTCCCCCGCCACGCAGGACGAATCCGACCTCCCTGAGCAGTTCCGGATCCGCCGCGACAAGCGGGCTCGGTTGCTGGCCGAAGGCCGCGACCCCTACCCCGTGGCGGTGGACCGCACCCACTCGCTCGCCCAGATCCGGGCCGCTTACCCCGACCTGGTTGCCGACACCGCCACCGGTGACGTCGTCGGCGTCGCGGGGCGGGTGGTGTTCGCTCGCAACTCGGGCAAATTGTGCTTCGCCACCCTGCAGGAGGGCGACGGCACCCAGCTTCAGGTGATGATCAGCCTCGCCAGTGTCGGGGAGCAGGAGCTTGAGGCGTGGAAGGCCGATGTCGACCTCGGTGACATCGTCTACGTGCGCGGCGAGGTGATCAGCTCCCGCCGCGGCGAGTTGTCGGTGTTGGCCGATTCCTGGCAGATGGCCTCCAAGTCATTGCGTCCGCTGCCGGTAGCCCACAAGGAGATGAGCGAGGAGTCGCGCGTTCGACAGCGCTACGTCGACCTGATCGTGCGGCCGGAGGCGCGTACGGTGGCCCGCCAGCGCATTGCGGTCATTCGCGCCGTGCGAAACGCGCTTGAGCGTCGCGGGTTTCTCGAGGTCGAAACGCCGATGCTGCAGACGTTGGCCGGTGGAGCGGCCGCCCGTCCTTTCGTAACCCATTCGAACGCCCTTGACGCGGACCTTTTCCTGAGAATCGCACCAGAACTGTTCCTGAAACGGTGCGTGGTCGGCGGGTTCGACCGGGTCTTCGAACTGAATCGGGTCTTCCGGAATGAAGGCGCCGATTCCACGCATTCGCCGGAGTTTTCGATGCTGGAGACCTACCAGGCCTACGGCACCTATGACGACTCGGCAGTGGCTACCCGCGAGATTATTCAAGAGGTCGCCGATGAGGTGATCGGAACCCGGCAACTGCCGCTGCCTGATGGCAGCATCTATGACATTGACGGCGAATGGGCGACGGTGGAAATGTATCCGTCGCTGTCGGCCGCGCTCGCCGAAGAGATCACCCCCGCGACCTCGGTGGCCGACCTGTGGGCTATCGCGGATCGACTCGGCGTGGAGATTCCCAAAGACCGCGGTTACGGTCACGGCAAACTCGTCGAAGAACTCTGGGAACATGCTGTCGGTCAGGATCTGAACGCCCCGACATTTGTTCGGGATTTCCCCGTCGAGACGACGCCGCTGACCCGCCAGCACCGCAGCATCGAAGGTGTCACCGAGAAGTGGGATCTCTATATGCGCGGCGTCGAACTTGCTACCGGATATTCCGAGCTCATCGACCCGGTGGTGCAGCGCGACCGCTTCGCCGAACAGGCCCGTGCGGCAGCTGCGGGTGATGACGAGGCGATGGCGCTCGACGAGGACTTCCTGGCGGCGATGGAACATGCGATGCCGCCCTGCACAGGTACCGGAATGGGTATCGACCGCCTGTTGATGGTTTTGACGGGTCTATCAATTAGAGACACCGTTTTGTTTCCGATTGTTCGCCGTCAAGGCAACTGAACTGCGCCGTAGCCTGTTGTGTTGAAGCAGGCGTATTTTTATGGCAGATTAGTCGGCGAGGTCGAATACGGCTGGCGCACCGATTGCGCGCACGAAAGCTAACCAAGGGGTACCAATGGCGAAAAAAGTGACCGTCACCTTGATCGATGATTTCGATGGTGAGGGTGCCGCCGACGAAACGGTCGAATTCGGCCTGGACGGGGTGACCTACGAGATCGACCTTTCGAGCAAGAATGCTACAAAACTTCGTGCCGAACTGAAGAAGTGGGCTGACGCGGGTCGTCGGGTCGGAGGGCGCCGGCGTGGCCGCTCCGGTGGCGGTCGCCGTGGAACCATTGACCGCGAACAGAGCGCCGCCATCCGCGAATGGGCCCGCCGTAACGGACACAATGTGTCGACCCGCGGGCGCATCCCGGCCGACATCATCGACGCGTTTCACGCCGCCACCTAGGCCTACTGGAACCAGCTAGGTTTCGCTGCTGGCGAACCTAGCGCCCGTCGGAACACATTCGGTGGGTCCAGACGTTGGTCCCTTGCATCCGGTGCCAGGTCTTTCGGGACGGGCCATCGGATGGTCGATTCAGTACGCACTGCAAGGCAGGTCACAGCGCGCTGCGCCGCCCACTAGAGTGGACAGCAGGCACGCCGGCCGAGCCGAGGCCGATCAAGTGCCGATCGCGAGGGAGAGCAGGTAGCCACCGATGTTCGAGAGATTTACCGACCGCGCCCGCAGGGTCGTCGTCCTGGCTCAAGAAGAGGCCCGGATGCTCAACCACAACTACATCGGGACCGAGCACATCCTGCTGGGCCTGATCCACGAGGGCGAAGGTGTAGCCGCCAAGTCGCTGGAGTCCCTGGGCATCTCTTTGGAAGGGGTGCGCAGCCAGGTCGAGGAGATCATCGGCCAGGGCCAGCAGGCGCCGTCCGGGCACATCCCGTTCACCCCGCGTGCCAAGAAGGTGCTCGAGCTGAGCCTGCGTGAGGCGCTGCAGCTCGGCCACAACTACATCGGCACCGAGCACATTCTGCTCGGCCTGATCCGCGAGGGTGAGGGCGTCGCCGCCCAGGTTCTGGTGAAGCTGGGTGCTGACCTGACCCGGGTTCGCCAGCAGGTGATTCAGCTGCTGAGTGGCTACCAGGGCAAGGAGACCGCGGAGGCCGGTACCGGGGGACGGGGCGGCGAGTCCGGTTCCCCGTCCACCTCGCTGGTGCTCGACCAGTTCGGTCGCAACCTGACGGCGGCCGCCATGGAGGGCAAGCTCGACCCCGTCATCGGCCGCGAGAAGGAAATCGAGCGGGTCATGCAGGTGTTGAGCCGGCGCACCAAGAACAACCCGGTGCTGATCGGTGAGCCCGGAGTCGGCAAGACCGCTGTGGTCGAGGGTCTGGCGCAGGCCATCGTGGCCGGCGAGGTCCCCGAGACGCTGAAGGACAAGCAGCTCTACACCCTGGATCTGGGGTCGCTGGTGGCCGGCAGCCGTTACCGCGGTGACTTCGAGGAGCGCCTGAAGAAGGTGCTCAAAGAGATCAACACCCGCGGCGACATCATCCTGTTCATCGACGAGTTGCACACCCTGGTGGGTGCCGGAGCGGCCGAGGGCGCGATCGACGCGGCCTCGATCCTCAAGCCGAAGCTGGCTCGCGGTGAACTGCAGACCATCGGCGCCACGACTCTCGACGAGTACCGCAAGTACATCGAGAAGGACGCCGCCCTGGAGCGCCGGTTCCAGCCGGTGCAGGTCGGTGAACCCACCGTCGAGCACACCATAGAGATCCTCAAGGGTCTGCGGGACCGCTACGAGGCCCACCACCGGGTCTCGATCAGCGACTCGGCGATCGTGGCGGCGGCCACCCTGGCCGACCGCTACATCAACGACCGGTTCCTGCCGGACAAGGCGATCGACCTGATCGACGAGGCCGGCGCCCGGATGCGAATCCGCCGGATGACCGCGCCGCCGGACCTGCGTGAGTTCGACGAGAAGATCGCCGACGCACGCCGCGAGAAGGAGTCCGCGATCGACGCGCAGGACTTCGAGAAGGCGGCCAGCCTGCGCGACCGGGAGAAGCAGCTCGTCGCGCAGCGCGCCGAGCGGGAAAAGCAGTGGCGCTCCGGGGATCTGGACGTGGTGGCCGAGGTCGACGATGAGCAGATCGCCGAGGTGCTGGGCAACTGGACCGGTATCCCGGTGTTCAAGCTCACCGAGGCCGAGACCACTCGCCTGCTGCGGATGGAAGACGAGCTGCACAAGCGGATCATCGGCCAGGGGGACGCCGTCAAGGCGGTCTCGAGGGCGATCCGGCGTACCCGCGCCGGGCTGAAGGACCCCAAGCGGCCGTCGGGCTCGTTCATCTTCGCCGGCCCGTCGGGTGTCGGTAAGACCGAGCTGTCCAAGGCGCTGGCCGAGTTCCTGTTCGGGGACGACGACGCGCTCATCCAGATCGACATGGGTGAGTTCCACGATCGATTCACCGCTTCGCGGCTCTTCGGTGCCCCTCCGGGCTATGTCGGCTACGAAGAGGGCGGTCTGTCTCTTATACACATCTGAC
>NZ_JRMM01000124.1:0-12928 GCF_000972905.1 Mycobacterium sp. UM_Kg27 | reverse complement strand
CCTCGAGGCCGCCGGCCCGGTTGGTGGAGCGCACCACACCGTCCGGCCCGGGGTACATCTCGTCGTGGGCCGCGCTGCCGCGCCGGCGTGCGGTGGTGAAGCCGTCGCCGATCTCGACGCCCTTGATCGCCTGGATGCCCATGATCGCGGCAGCCAGCTGGCTGTCGAGCCGGTCATCACCGCTGATGAAGGAGCCCAGACCGATCGGCAGGCCCGACACGACCACCTCGACCACACCGCCCAGCGTGTCGCCGTCGGCCTTGGCTGCCTCGATCTCGGCGATCATGGCTTCCTGGGTGCCGGCGTCAAAGGCACGCACCGGGCTGGCATCGATGGCGGCCAGATCGGCCGGTTGCGGCACCGGACCGTCGTAGGGGTCGGACGCGCCGATCGAGATCACGTGGGAGATCACCTGAACGCCCAACGCCTGGTCCAGGAATGCCCGGGCGATGGTGCCCGCGGTGACGCGAGCGGCGGTCTCACGTGCGCTGGCGCGTTCGAGTACCGGGCGGGCGTCGTCGAAGCCGTACTTGAGCATGCCGGCGAAGTCGGCGTGGCCGGGTCGCGGGCGGGTCAGCGGCGCATTGCGGGCGCCGCCCTCGCCGTCCAGCACCGCCGGGTCAACCGGATCGGTGGACATCACCGTCTCCCACTTGGGCCATTCGGTGTTGCCGATCTCGACGGCGATCGGACCGCCCAGGGTGATCCCGTGCCGCACCCCCGACAGCACGGTGACCGCATCGGCCTCGAACTTCATCCGGGCCCCGCGGCCATAGCCCAGGCGCCGGCGGGCGAGCTGATCGGCGATGTCAGCCGAGGTGACGGCCACTCCCGCGACCATGCCCTCGACCAGGGCCACCAACGCGCGACCGTGCGATTCCCCGGCGGTTATCCAACGCAACACGTGTCCCATCTTCCCATGCCGGTCAGGCCCGCCCGGGCTTGGAGGAGGTTACGGTTGCACACACGCACGGCTCAGTGCTGCGGCAACCGGGATTCGATCCGGTTCGAGACCCGCCAGCCGGGTTCAGGAACCGTTTTTGAGGATCAGGTAGGTGACGGCGTCGCGACCGTTGCTCGGCGAGGTCACCGCATTGAGCTGACTACCGGCATTGCCGACCACCCCGTCGAGGATCTGGTCGAAGTCCTCCGCGGAGGTCTCCGGGTCGATCAGCACTAACGGCGATTCACCGGGCGGGACAGCGGAACTCGGGTCCAGCAGGTAGCCGCCGAAGGAATCCGCGTTGGCAGCCGAGGTCTGCGCAAACAGGTCCAGCCATTGCACGGTGGCGTCGTTTCCCTCGGCGCTGGACAGCTGAATCGCCGGAACCTGCACGTCAGGCAAGGACGGAGATGCCATGTTGCCGGCAAGGACGATGCCCCCACCGACGGCGACCGCGGCAGCTGCCACGCCCCCAACTACAGCTCGCTTCACGGTCACCCCCTCTGGCTACGCACCGGTCAGCAGCAGTTCAATAGAGCCGATGTTACCTAATAGCGGGCTGAGCGGCAAACATTTCCTGGCAAGGTCACAGGCGACGTTAATTTACGTTCCCTGAGCATTACATCCCCGAACCGGCGCCGGCAGGCACCCGTTCACCAGCCGGCCAAGCCCGCCGCCAGGGCGCTGGCCAGGCACATCGACGGCCCATGCGGCACCGTCGGCCCGCGGCCCGCCATCGCCACGAACAGCCCCCACAGCCCGGTCAGCAGCGGCGCGGCCAGCGCCGCCAGCAGCCACACGTCAGCGCCGAAGGACCCGGTCAGCGCCCCGAGCGCGACCGCCAGCTTGACGTCGCCGGCACCCAATCCGGCCGGGGCGATCAGATGAACGACCAGATAGACCCCGGTAAGAGCCGCCGCGCCCGCCAGCGCCGCCGGTCCTCGACCCACGACGGCAGCCAGCGCCGGAACCAGCACCGCCGCAGGCAGCGTCAACCAATTCGGCAGTCGGCGCTGGCGGATGTCGTAGCCGCTCAGCAGCGTCAGCCACGCCAGCACTGAACCCGCCGCCACCACTTTCGGCCCGTCCATGGCGCCATGCTCAGCCGAGGTCGGCGACCGCGCAAGTCATCTCCGCGCGAGGCGCGGGCCGGCCTGTGAACAGCTCAACCTGGGTGAACGCCTGATGCAGCAGCATCTGCAGGCCGCTGATCACGGTGCCGCCGGCGGAGCTCACCGCGGTGGCCAATGGCGTCGGCCACGGATCGTAGAGGGCGTCCAGCAGCACAGGCACCCCGGCCAGAACCGGCGCATATCGGGCTGCGACGTCAGCCGGAAGAGTGCTGACCAGTACCGACGCGTCGGCGGCCGCCGCGGCCAGGTTCGGGTCATCGAGTGCGCAGAAGCGAGCCGGCACACCGACTTCGGTGGCCAACGCCACCACCCGCGCGGCGTTGTCGGCGTTGCGCGCGGCCACCGTGATGTGGCTGGCACCCAGTTCGGCCAGCGCCACCACCGCGGCCGGCGCGGTGCCGCCGGAGCCCAGCACGATCGCTGACCCCGACACCGAACCGAGCGCCCCGCTCACCCCGTCGACATCGGTGTTGTCGGCTAACCATCCGGTTGCGGTGCGTACCAGTGTGTTCGCCGAGCCGATACGTTCGGCGCGGCGGGTGCGTTGGTCGGCGAACGCCAAGGCCGCGAACTTGCCCGGCATGGTGACCGAGACGCCGACCCATTCCGGTCCGAAACCGGCGACCAGCGCCGGCAACTCCTCGGCGCCACATTCGATGCGCTCATAGGTCCAGTCCGGCAGACCGAGCGCCCGGTAGGCCGCCAGGTGCAGTTGCGGTGACCGCGAGTGCGCGATGGGCGAGCCCAGCACCGCGGCCCGCCGCGGCCCGGGCTCAGCGGGAGCTGTCGAGGACACCGTTGTCCAGCGCCATCTCGATGTTGGTCAGGTGCTGCTGGTAGTTGTGCGTGAACAAAGTGGTGCCATCCTTGTCGATCGTCACAAAGTACAGCCAGTCGCCCGGCTCCGGATGCTCAGCGGCATGCAGGGCGTCGGTGCCCGGTGAGCAGATCGGAGTGGCCGGCAGACCTTCGGACGCGTACGTGTTCCACGGCGTCACCTTGGCCCGGTCGGCGTCGGTGGTGGCCACCTCCTGGCGGTCCAGCGGATAGTTGACCGTCGAATCGAACTCCAGCCGCTGCGGCTCCCCCAGCCGGTTGTCGATCACCCGGGCCACCTTGGCGAAGTCGCGCGGCAGCGCTTCACGTTGCACCAGTGAAGCCACCACCAGCATCTCGTAGGGAGTCATGCCCAGCTGCACGGCAGTGCCCGGCAGGCCGGACCTGTCCAACTCCGCACTGCTTTGGCTGATCAATTTCGCCAGCACGGTAGGCGCCGACGCGGTCGGGTCGACGTTCCAGGTGCCCGCCGTGATCAGCCCCTCGATGCGACGGTGGTCGCGCCCCATCTTGCTGACCGGCCCCAAGGCCCACTCGGGCACCGACAGTGCCTGCGGCGTCTCGATCTCCGCGGCGCGGCGCAGATCCTGGGCCTTGAGACAGGTACGTTCACCGTTGAGGTCCAGGCAGCTGGCCTCGGCGATGAGGGTGAACACTCCAGGAGTCACCCGGTCGGTCTTCATGTCGGTGGTGTCGTCGAGTTGACGACCCTCCGGAATCACCAGCTTGCCCACCCGATTCTCCGGGTCGCTGAGCTGCTGCACCGCAGTGGCGGCTGGGATCTCGGCCCGCAAGCGGTAGAAGCCGGGCTGGATCGCCGCGATGGCGGAGTTGCCCTGCGCGGCGCTCAGGAACGTCCCGACGTTGGCGATCACCCCCGCCTCCAGCATGGTTTCGGCGATCGCGGTGGTGAAGTCGCCCTCGTGCACCTCGATCAGCACCTGCTGGCCGCCGTCACCGGTGAAGTCGACGACGGGACCACTGGAGTGCCAGTACTTGGACCCCACGAAGACCCCGGCGATCGCGACCAGGACGATCAGCGCCACACCGAGGCCCCGGGCGATGCGGCGGTGCCGGTTGAGCTGGCGTCGCCGCCGGTTCTCCCGGGCCCGCTGGGTGCGGCTCATCCGGCGCCTCGGCGGCCCTACCGCCGCCGGTCTGGCCTTCTTCCCGAACTGGTCGTCAGACATCGTCGTCCTCCGTCGGGGCCGGCGCGCCCAGGGCCCGGCGCTGGTCGAGCCAGCTCTGCAAAATCGTCACCGCGGCGGCCTGGTCGATCACCGAACGCTGACGTTTGGAACGCATCCCGGCCTGGTGCAGTGACCGCGCCGCGCTGACCGTGCTCAGCCGCTCGTCGGCCAGCCGCACCGGGGCGAGCCGACGTCGCTGGGCCAATACCCGGGCCAGGTCGTCAGCCACCGCGATGGCGTCCGCGGCGGCCGAGCCGGCCCGGTCGGCCAGGGTGCGCGGCAAGCCCACCACCACTTCGACGACGTCATATTCGTCGGCAAGGTCAGCCAGGCGGCGCAGGTGCGAGCCCGACGCGTGTCGTCGCACGGTCTCTACCGGGGTCGCCAAGAGTCCGTCGGGGTCGCTACACGACACTCCGATCCGCACACTGCCCACATCCACCCCGAGTCGTCGCCCGCGCCCGGGATCGTCCGACCTGCCGGGCCGGTCCGGGGTGCGATGGTGGGGTGAGGTCACGCCGGCGCGCTCCGGGCGACCGACGCGCGGATCGCCGCGAGCGCGGCCTCGATCCCGGCGGGGTCCTTACCGGAGCCCTGCGCCAGATCGGCCTTGCCGCCGCCGCGGCCGGACACCGCCGCCGCCAACTCCTTGACCAGGTCGTCGGCGCGCAACCCGAGCTCTTGCGCGCCGGCGTTGGCGGCCACCACGTAGGGAACGCTGTCGTCACCATCGGCGATGAGAGCCACCACCGCGGGCGTCTCCCCCAGCTTGCCGCGGATGTCGCCGACCAGCGAACGCAGGTCGCCTGCGCCGATTCCGCCCGACATCCGCTGCGCCACCAAGCGCACGTTACCGATTTGTTCGGCGCCGGCGGCGGCGTTCACCGCGGCCGCTCGGGCACTGGCCAGCCGGGCGCGGTCCAGTTCCTTCTCGGCGGCCTTGAGTCGCTCGACCAGGTTGGCCACCCGGGCCGGCACTTCCTCGGAGGGCACCTTCAACGACGAGGCCAGCCCCGCCATCAGCGCCCGCTCCTTGGCCAGATGCCGGAACGAGTCCAGCCCGACATAGGCCTCGACACGGCGCACACCGGAGCCGACCGACGACTCTCCCAGGATGGTCACCGGACCGATCTGCGCCGAGTTATGCACGTGGGTGCCGCCACACAGTTCCAGCGAGAACGGCCCGCCGATCTCGACGACGCGCACCTTCTCGGGGTACTTCTCGCCGAACATCGCCATGGCGCCCATGGCCTTGGCCTTCTCGAGTTCTTCGGTGAAGGTGTGTACCTCGAAGTCGGCCTGCACCGCCTCGTTGGTGACCTCCTCAACTTGGCGGCGTTGCTCATCGCTGAGCGCGCCCTGCCAGTTGAAGTCGAACCGCAGATAACCGGGCCGGTTCAGCGAGCCGGCCTGAACCGCATTGGGCCCCAACACCTGCCGCAGCGCGGCGTGCACCATGTGGGTGCCCGAGTGGCCCTGGGTGGCCCCCTTGCGCCAGCCCTGGTCCACCGCTGCAGTGACCGTGTCACCCTCGACGAATTCGCCGGACTCGACGTTGACCCGGTGCACGAACAGTGTCTGGGCGATCTTCTGCACGTCGGTGACCGTCGCCTGGGCAGCCCCGGCACTGATGGTGCCGGCGTCGGCGATCTGTCCGCCGGCCTCGGCGTAGAGCGGGGTGCGGTCCAACACCAGCTCGATGCGATCGGCGGCCATGCCCTTCTGGTCCTCGTGCGATACCACCGGCACCCGCTTGCCGTCGACGAAGATGCCCAGGATGCGGCCTTCGGTGGTGAGCTCGTCGAACCCGGTGAACTCGGTGGGTCCGGCGTCGATCAGCTCCCGGTAGGCGCTCAGGTCGGCGTGGGCGTGCTTGCGCGCGGCGGCGTCGGCCTTGGCCCGCTGCCGCTGCTCGGCCATCAGCGTGCGGAACCCGGCCTCGTCGACCTGCAGGCCGGCCTCCGAGGCCATCTCCAGCGTGAGTTCGATCGGGAATCCGTAGGTGTCGTGCAGGGCGAAGGCGTCGCTGCCGGAGAGCACGGTGACCCCGGCAGACCGGGTGGCTGCCGCCGCGTCCTCGAACAGCTTCGAGCCCGAGGTCAGGGTGCGGTTGAACGCGGTCTCCTCGGCAACCGCGATCCGGCTGATCCGGTCGAAGTCGGTGACCAGTTCCGGATACGACGGACCCATGGCATCGCGCACGGTAGCCATCAGGTCGCCGACGATCGGGCCTTCGATGCCCAGCAGTTTGGCCGAGCGGATCACCCGGCGCAGCAACCGGCGCAGCACGTAGCCGCGGCCGTCGTTGCCAGGGCTCACGCCGTCGCCGATCAGGATGGCCGCGGTGCGGGAGTGGTCGGCGATGATCCGGTATCGCACGTCGTCGGCGTCATTGCCACTGTTGTAGCCACGCGGCGCGCGAGTGGCCACCAGATCGATGACCGGCCTTACCAGGTCGGTCTCGTACACGTTGTGCACGCCCTGCAGCAGGAAGGCAACCCGCTCGATGCCCATGCCGGTGTCGATGTTCTGGCGCGGCAGCGGCCCGAGGATCTCGAAGTCCTCCTTGGAGGTGCCCTCGCCGCGCTCGTTCTGCATGAAAACGAGGTTCCAGATCTCGATGTAGCGGTCCTCGTTGGCCACCGGGCCGCCGTCGACACCGAACTCCGGGCCGCGGTCGTAGTAGATCTCCGACGACGGGCCGCAGGGCCCGGGGATGCCCATCGACCAGTAGTTGTCGGCCATGCCACGGCGCTGGATCCGCTCAAGCGGCAGTCCCGCGATCTCCTGCCACAACGCGATGGCCTCGTCGTCGTCGAGATAGACGGTGGCCCACAGCCGTTCGGGGTCGAGTCCGTAACCACCGTCGGCGACGCTGCCCGTCAGCAGCGTCCAGGCCAGCTCGATCGCACCGCGCTTGAAGTAGTCGCCGAACGAGAAGTTGCCGGCCATCTGGAAGAAGGTGTTGTGCCGGGTGGTGATGCCCACCTCGTCGATATCCGGCGTGCGGATGCACTTCTGGATGCTGGTGGCGGTGGCGTACGGCGGGGTGCGCTGACCCAAGAAGAACGGCACGAACTGCACCATGCCGGCGTTGATGAACAACAGGTTGGGGTCATCCAGGATCACCGAAGCGCTGGGCACCTCGGTGTGGCCCGCTTTCACGAAGTGATCGAGGAAGCGTTTCCTGATCTCGTGTGTCTGCACTATCTATCGCTTCCCGCCGTCTCATCCGTTTAGACGGCACTACAGTACCGGGCTGCCGATCGGGTTCTCTGCAGGCAAGGATCCTCAGGTGGCGGCGACGCCGACAAAGCTCAACCGCACACTTCGACGAGGGTTGTCGCGGTTCAGGTCGACCAGCACCACCGACTGCCAGATGCCCAGCAGCGGCTCACCGCCGGCCACCGGAACCGTGATCGACGGTGCCACGATCGCCGGCAGCACGTGATCGGCGCCGTGCCCGGGCGAGCCGTGCGCGTGCCGGTAGCGATCATCGCGCGGCAAGAGCCGCTCGAGCGTGTCGACCAGGTCGGAGTCCGAGCCGGCGCCGGTCTCGATGATCGCCACCCCGGCCGTCGCATGCGGCACGAAGACGTTGCACAGCCCGTCACCGTGGCGGGCACAGAACGACCGCACCTGATCGGTGAGGTCGACGGTGCGACGCCGCGAGGTGTCGATGTCGAGCACTTCGGTGTTCACCAGCTCCAGGGTAGGGGCCGCCGCCACTCTCGGGCGGAGTCAGCGCTCCCCGTTTATCAGGGCTACCCGCGCCAGGGTGTTCTGCGCCATCTTGACGTGCGCGGCGTCAACCAGCACGCCGTCGACCCCGACCGCGCCCAGCCCCTTCGCCTCACCCTCGCGGTAGGCGGCCATGTTGCGTTCAGCCAGCGCGATCTCCTGGGCGGTCGGCGAGAACACCGCGTTGGCGACCGGGATCTGGGTGGGGTGAATCGCCCACTTGCCAGTGAAGCCGTACAGCGAGGACCGGCGGGCCTCTGATTCGTAGCCGTCGCGGTTTGCGTAGTCGGGGTAGGGCGAGTCGATGGCCTCGATGCCGGCGATGCGGGCCGCGACAACCACCTTGTTGCGGGCGTAGTGCCAGAAGTCGCCTGGGTAGTCCCAGATCGGTACGAAGTTGGTGTCCACCCGCGCGCCCTGCGACAGCGAGAAGTCGCCGACTCCGAAGATCAGCGCGTCGATCCGCGGACTGGCCTTGGCGATCTCCTCGGCGTTGGCCAGCCCCTCGACCTCCTCGATGAGCACCTCGAGGCGGATCTGGTGTTCCAGGCCGAGTTTGGCCTCCAGCTGGGTGAGCAGCAGGTCGACCCACCAGACGTCGCGGGCGGTGCAGGCTTTGGGGACGACGATGGTGTCCAGGTTGTGGCCGGCGGCGGTGACCACCTCGATGATGTCATCGTGGCACCATTGCGTATCTAGACCGTTGATCCGGATGGCGCGCGCGGTGCGTCCCCAGTCCAGGTCGTTCAGCGCGGTGATCACCTTGGCGCGGGCGCCGACTTTCTCGGCGGGCGCGGTCGCATCCTCCAGGTCGAGGAAGACCAGGTCTGCCTGCGAGGCGGCCGCCTTGGCGAACATGTTGTGGTTGGCAGCGGGCACGGCCAACTCGGAACGGCGCAACAGCATGGGGCGATCTCTCCTTGAGGTTCGGGGGTCACAACACGCCGCGGGCGTGCAGGTCGTCGATGTCGGATGAGGTGAGGTCGAGCAGTTCGCGGTAGACCTCGGTGTTGTGCTCCCCCAGGCGAGGGCCCAGGTGTTCGACGCGCCCGGTCGCGTCGGAGAAGCGCGGCACCGGGGCCTGGACGGTCATGGCGCCGAGTTCGTCGTCGTCGACCTTGACGAAGACTTCGCGATGCGCCAGCTGCTCGTCGGCGACCAGGTCGGTGATGTCATATACCGCTGCGGCCGCGACCTGTTTGGCGTCGAACACCGCCATGGCTTCATCCAGGGTCTTGGTGGCCACCCAGTCGGCGACCACCTGATCGACTTCGCGGGCGCGGGCCAGCCGGCGCTGCGGGTCGCTGAAGTCGGCGTCGTCCACCAGGTCGGCGCGCCCGATCGCCCGAAACACCCGCAGTGCCAACGCCGGTGAACTGCCCGACATGGCCAGCCAGCGGCCGTCGGCGGTGCGGTAGGTGTTGCGCGGCGCCGAGATGTCCCAGCGGTTGCCGGCTCTGGTCGGCACCAGACCGAGTTGGTCGTAGCCGAGCAGGGTCTGCTCGAGCAGGCGAGCCAGCGGGTCAATGAGGTTGACGTCGATCAGCTGACCCGACGCGCCGTGCATGTCGCGGTGATACAGCGCCATCATCACCGCGTAGGCGGCATTCAGCGACGCGACGCCGTCGGCCAGCATGAACGGCGGCAGCGTGGGTGGGCCGTCGGTTTCACCGGTGATGTTGGCAAAGCCGCTCATCGCCTCACCGAGCGTGCCGAAGCCCGGCCTCTCACTCTTGGGACCGGAGAGCCCGAAGCCGGTGATGTGCAGCATCACGATGCGGTCGTTGACCGCCCGCAACGCCTCGTAGTCCAACCCCCACGCGCGCAGGGTCTGTGGACGGGTGTTGGCGATCACCACATCGGAGTGGGCCACCAGCTTGCGCACCAGATCCTGGCCTTCGGGCAGTCGTAGGTTGCAGGTGATCGAGCGCTTGTTGCGCGACACCGACTTCCACATCAGCCCGACGCCGTCGCGCTGATTGCCCCAGCCGCGGATCGGGTCCCCGGAGCCGGGTTGCTCGACCTTGATGACGTCGGCACCGAACTCGCCGAGATAGGTGGCCACCAGCGGCGCCGCTGCCAAGGTGGCCAGGTCGAGCACCCGGATGCCGGCCAGCATCGCGCCTGTCATGCCGGTACGGCGGCCGCGGCGGGCCGGGGCAGGCCCAGGTGCTCACGCAGGGTGTTGCCTTCGTAGTGGGTGCGGAACAGTCCGCGGCGCTGCAGCTCCGGGACGACCATCCGCACCACATCCTCATAGGAGCCCGGTGAATGCGTTGCGGCCAAGACGAATCCGTCGCAGGCGCCGCCGTGGAACCACTCCTCCATCTGGTCGGCGACTTGGGCTCCGGTGCCGACAAAGCGTGGTCCCTGTAGCAGCGTGGCCCGATGCCCGGCCAGGTCGCGCAGTGTGATGTCACCGCCGATGTGAGTGCGCAGGTTCTGCACCAGGCCGCGGATTCCCGACACCGAGGCGATCAACTCGTCGGTGATCGGGTCGTCGAGGTTGTGCTGGGCGAAGTCGTAGTTCATCAGCTCCGAGAGCAGCGTGAGCGACGCCATGGGGTGCACCAGGTCGTTGAGCAGGGTCTGTTCGCGGTCTTTGGCCTGCTCCTCGGTCTCGCCGAGCACCGCGTAGGCCATCGGGCAGAGCTTCACCGTGGCGGGATCACGCCCGGAGTCACCGATGCGCTTCTTCTGATCGGCGTAGTGACTGCGTGCCACCTCGATGCCCGGGTCCCCGGTGAAGATCAGATCCGCCCAGCGGGAAGCGAAATCGCGGCCCCGCCCTGACGATCCGGCCTGCAGGATCACTGGGCGGCCCTGCGGGGTTCGAGGCACGGTCAACGGGCCGCGCGAGGAGAAGTACTCGCCGATGTGGTTGAGTTCGTGCACCTTGGCCGGGTCGGCGAAGATGCCGGCCCCGCGGTCGGCCACGATCGCGCCGTCTTCCCAGGTGTCCCAGAGCCCGGCGACGACGTCGAGGAACTCATCCGCTCGGTCGTAGCGTTCGTCGTGGCTGAGGTGGCTCGCCAGGCCGTAGTTGTGGGCCTCGCTGTCATTGACCGAGGTGACAACGTTCCAGGCCGCCCGGCCACCCGAGAGGTGGTCGAGGCTGGCGAAGGTGCGGGCCACGTGGAACGGCGGGTAATACGTGGTGGAGTAGGTGGCGCCCAGGCCGATCTTCGAGGTCGCCTGGGCGAGAACGCCGAGCACGACGGACAGATCCAGCTTCACGGGCCGCGCGCCGTAGCGGACCGCTTCGGCGACCGAACCGCCGTAGATGCCGGGCATCGCCAGTCTGTCGTCGAAGAACATCAGATCGAAGCAGCCCTCTTCGAGCTGCCGACCGATCTTGGCGTAGTAGGAGGCGTCGAGGTAGCCGTGCTCGGTGGCGGGGTGGCGCCACGATCCGGCGTACACCGAGGCGTTGCCGGCTTGCATGAAGGCGACCAGCGCCATCCGGTCGGTCCGTGTCGTCATGCCCCATATCTACCATCTGATATATCAGATATCAACTATTGGATTTCAAGGCGTGTACGATCCGTCTGTGGCGGCCAACAATGTCGACATCGGTGGCACCGTGCGCGAGCGCGCGGCCCGCGAACTACGCAATCGCATCCTCACCGGTGAACTGGCGCCCGGAACCCGCCTCGACCTCGACGCCATCACCACCGAGTTCGCCACCAGCCGCACACCGGTGCGCGAGGCCCTGCTGGAGTTGTCCTACGAAGGCCTGGTGGAGGTCGCACCGCGCAGCGGCGTCACCGTGATCGGGATTCGCCCCGAGGATGTGCTGGACAGTTTCACCATCCTGGGCGTGCTGACCGGGCAGGCCGCCGCCTGGGCCGCCGAGCGGATCTCCCCCACCGAAGTCGAGCGCCTGCGGACGCTGGTCGCCGACGTCGAGGCCCTACGCGGCTCGGACGCCATCGGCGACGCCAACTGGGAGTTTCACCAGGAGATTCACCGGGCCGCGCATTCGCCGCAGCTGCTCATCCAGATCCGGCATGCGGCGCGGGTGGTACCGACGAACTTCCTGACGGTGTTTCCCGAGCACGAGCACCATTCACTGGAAGACCACCGCAAGCTGGTCACGGCGCTGGCCACTGGCGACGCGGAGGCATCGCGCGCCATCGCCGAGCAACACGTCCTCGACGCCGGGCGCTCGCTGGCCGATTGGCTGGGCCAAGCCGGCTCGGCCGGCTGACGAAAAGCACGCCTGGTGAGCTAGCGGCGCCGGATGATGGCCCTGAGTCGTGCCAACCGCCCGCCGATCTCGCGTTCCGCACCCCGGCCGGTGGGTTGGTAGTAGTCCACCCCGACCAGCTCATCGGGTGGATATTGTTGCGGCACAACGCCGTCTGGATGGTCGTGGGCGTACCGGTAACCGACCGCATTGCCCAGGGACTGCGCTCCCGCATAGTGCCCGTCGCGCAGGTGCGCCGGAACCGCCCCGGCCTTGCCGGCCCGGATGTCGGCCATGGCCGCGCCCAGCGCGGCGGTCACCGCGTTGGACTTCGGCGCTGTTGCCAGATGCACGGTGGCGTGCGCCAGGGTCAATTGCGCCTCGGGCATGCCGATCAGCGCGACGGTCTGCGCCGCGGCCACCGCGGTCTGCAGCGCGGTCGGATCGCCCATCCCGATGTCTTCGCTGGCCAGAATCATCAGCCGACGGGCGATGAACCGTGGGTCCTCCCCTGCCACCAGCATCCGGGCCAGGTAGTGCAGCGCGGCGTCGACGTCGGAGCCGCGCACCGACTTGATGAACGCACTGATCACGTCGTAGTGCTGATCACCATCGCGGTCGTAGCGCACCGCGGCCTGATCCAGGGATCCCTCGACGATCTCCACGGTCACCCGTCGGCCCGCCTCAGCCGCCACTTCCAGTGCGGTCAAGGCCCGGCGGGCATCGCCGGCGGCCAGCCGAACCAGCAGGTCGACGGCGTCGGGCGCCACCTCGATGCGTCCGCCCAGGCCGCGCTCGTCGTCGATGGCGCGCCGCAGCACCGCCGCGATGTCCTCGGGCTCCAGTGGCCGCAGCTGCAGGATCAGCGACCGGCTCAGCAGCTGTCTCTTATACA
>NZ_JRMM01000123.1:0-13359 GCF_000972905.1 Mycobacterium sp. UM_Kg27 | reverse complement strand
ATGTGTATAAGAGACAGCCACCGAGGAGTTCGACGTCACTTGGTTGGCCCGGCGCAGGGTGATCACCGCATCGGTGGCGCCGGCCGAACGGGGCAGTTCACCCAAGCCGATCAGCGGGACGGTCAGCCCGGCCGCCTCGTCGAGCCGGCGGTCCAGCCAATACTTGCGGTCGTTGGTGATACCGACCCACACGATGGCGCCGATGATGACCGTCACGATCGCGGTGCCGATCGCCGTGGCGAGCATCACCCGGGTCCGCAGCGACGGTGTTCTGGCGAAGATGCGTCGCAGCAGTTTCATGACGTTCACGCTTGTCCTCACTGCGTTCGCAGGACGAAGCCGACCCCGCGCACGGTGTGCAGCAGCCGCGGAGCGCCGCCGGCTTCCAGCTTGCGCCGCAGGTAGCCGATGAACACGTCGACGACGTTGGTGTCGGCGGCGAAGTCGTAGCCCCAGACCAGCTCGAGCAGCTGAGCGCGCGACAACACCGCGGTCTTGTGCTCGGCGAGAACGGCGAGCAGGTCGAACTCCCGCTTGGTCAAGTCCACGTCGACGCCCTTGACCCGCGCGCGACGGCCCGGGATGTCGACTTCCAGCGGACCCACCGTGATGGTTTCCGAGGAGGAGCTGGCCGCCGACCCGCGCCGCCGCAGCATTGCCCGGACCCGGGCCACCAGCTCGGCCAGCACGAACGGCTTGACCAGGTAGTCGTCGGCACCGGCCTCGAGGCCGGCCACCCGGTCGTCGACCGAACTGCGTGCGGACAACACACAGACCGGCACGTCGTCACCCATGGCCCGCAGTGCCGTCACCACGCTCACGCCGTCGAGCACGGGCATGTTGATGTCGAGCACGATGGCGTCGGGACGGGCTTCCTTAGCGCTGCGCAACGCTTCGGCGCCATCGGCCGCCGTCGCCACCTCGAAGCCGGACAGTCGCAGTCCGCGTTCCAGCGAGGCGAGCACGTCGGAGTCGTCGTCGACGACCAAGACCCGGGGAGAGGCAGCGGCATTGTCCATGGTCGCCATTTTGCCTGAACATGGCCGTTGAGCGCGGGATGTGCTGCGGGTCGGCGCTCTGGATCTAGGGTCGAGTCCGTGAAACCGGCGTCCGCGCTGCGCAGCCTGCTGCCCTACCTGCGCCCCTACCGGGCGCGGTGGATCACCATGGTGACGGTGGCCGTGCTCTGCCTGGCCGCCGCCGTGGTGATCCCGCTGATGACCAAGGCCGTCATCGACGGGCCGGTACTGCACCGGGACCAGCCCGGGCTGTGGACGCTGGGCACGGCGGCGACCGGGCTCGGCGTGCTCGAGGCGCTGCTGTGGTTCGTACGGCGCTGGCTGATCGCGCACGGCACCATGGGTGTGGAAGCCGACATCCGCAAGGACCTCTACGCCCGGCTGCAGGTCCTGCCGCTGACCTTTCACGGCCGCTGGCAGTCCGGCCAGCTGTTGTCGCGGATCATGAACGACCTGTCCGCGGTGCGCCGCTTCCTGTCGTTCGTGGTGGTGTTTCTGGTGCTCAACACGGTGCAGATCATCGTGGTGACGGTCATTCTGCTGGTGCTCTACTGGCCGCTGGGTGTGGTGGTGTGCGCATCGATCGTGCCCGTGATGCTGGCCATCCAGCACTTCCGGCGCCAGTACACCCGGCTGACGCGCCAAGCGCAGGACCAGGCCGGCCAGGTCGCCACCGTCGTCGAGGAGTCCGCGGTGGGACTGCGCACCATCAAAGCGTTCGGGCGTGAGGACTACGTGTTCGCCGGCTTCGACGCCCAAGCGACAAGGCTGCGCGACCTGGGCGTCGAGAAGGTGATGGTGTCGTCGAAGTTCTGGACGCTGCTGGAGGTGATCCCGAACTTCACCCTGATCTCCGTGGTCGGGTTCGGCGCGTACGCCGCCGGCCACCACCTGGTGACGATGGGCACCCTGGTCGCATTCATCACGCTGATGCTGTCGCTGATCTGGCCGCTGTCGGCGCTGGGCTTCCTGCTGTCGGCCACCCACGAGGCGATGACCGCCGCTGATCGGATCACCGAGATCTTCCGCGCGCCCCTCGAGATCACCGACGGGCACGACCCGGTGCCGCCGGTGGGCCGCCTGGAGTTGCGCGACGTCGGGTTCCGGTTTGACGCCGAGGCGGATGCTGCCGGCCCGGGTGCGCCCTGGGTGCTGCGCGGGGTCAATCTCACTGTCGAGCCGGGCGAGACCGTCGCCCTGGTTGGCGCAACCGGCTCGGGGAAGTCGGTGCTGGCGATGCTGCTGTCCCGGCTCTACGACGTCACCGAGGGGCAGATCCTCATCGGTGGCCGCGACATCCGGGCGCTGACACTGGCGGCGCTGCGCTCGGCGGTGGTGACAGCCTTCGACGACCCCACCCTGTTCTCGATGTCGGTGGCCGAGAACCTGCGGTTGGGGAGGCCCGATGCGAGCGAGGCGGAGCTGGCCCGCGCCCTGGCCGTGGCGTCGGCCGACTTTGTCTACGACCTGCCGTCCGGGCTGGACACCCGCATCGGAGAGCAGGGCATGAGCCTGTCGGGCGGGCAGCGGCAGCGACTGTCGCTGGCCCGGGCCCTGGTCGCGGCGCCAACGATCCTGGTGCTCGACGACACGCTGTCGGCCCTGGATATGCACACCGAGGCCGCCGTGACCGATGCGCTGCGCCAGGCGCTGGCGACCGGGCCGCAGCCGATCACCGCGCTGGTGGTGGCCAATCGGGCGTCCACCGTGGCGCTGGCCGATCGGGTGGCGCTGGTCGAGGACGGGACCATCACCGCGGTCGGCACCCACGCTGAGCTGCTGGCCGCGGTGCCGCGGTACCGCTACCTGCTCGCGGCAGACGACGAGCTCGACGACGGCGCCGAACACTTCGTCGACTGGGCGCGCCGGTGACGGCCGAGCCGGGCCGGGCCGCGGCGCGGGCCCTGCTGTGGTCGCTGCTGCGTCCCTACCGCGGCGTCGCGTTGTTGCTGGCATTGGCCGTATTGGTGGAAAACGCTGCCCGGCTGGCGGTTCCGTTGCTGGCACAGCGTGGCATCGACCGGGGAATTCCACCGATCGCCGCGGACGGTTCGGCCCGGCAGCTGAGTGTGATCGTGATTGCGCTCGCGGGGGTTGTGCTCACCCAGGCCGGCACCCGGATGGCCTTTCTGCAGTGGTCGGGCAAGATCGGCCAGCAGGTGCTACTGGAGTTGCGCAGACGGGTCTTCCGCCATTTCCAGCTGTTGGACGTGCAATTCCACGAGCGCTACACCTCGGGGCGGGTGGTCAGTCGGCTGACGAACGACGTCGATGCGATCCAAGAGATGCTGCAGTCCGGGCTCGACGGACTGGTCAGCGCCGCGCTTACGATGGCGGGTACGGCGGTGTTGCTCATCATGTTGGACTGGCGGCTCGGCCTGATGTGTCTGACCGCGTTCCCGGTGCTGGTGGTGTTGCTGCGTTGGTTCCAAGAGGAGTCCGCCAAGACCTACACCGAGGTTCGCGAGCATGCGGCGCGGGTGATCGTGCAGTTCGCCGAGACCATGACCGGGATCAAGGCGGTACAGGCCTATCGGCGTGAGGCCCGCAATCAGGAGATCTTCACGGCGGTCGCCGACCGCTACCGTGCGGTCAACGAGCGGGCCTTCAAACTGGTCGCGATCTTCTCGCCCGGCATCAAGCTGGTCGGCAATCTCACCACCGGTGTGGTTCTGCTCTACGGGGGCTGGCGAGTTCTGCACGGGCACATGACGATCGGGACGTTCACCGCGTTCCTGCTCTATCTACGGATGTTCTTCGATCCGATGCAGGACATCAGCCAGTTCCTCAACATCTTCTCCTCGGCGACCGCGGCGCTGCAGAAACTGGCCGGAGTGCTGGCCGAAAAGCCCGCCGTCACCGATCCGGTTGGTCCGCGGACCATGCCTGGTGAGGTGCGTGGCGGGATCGCTTTGCACGACGTGCATTTCGGCTACCGGGATGGCCAGTCGGTGCTGGCCGGCCTGTCGCTGAACATCCCGGCCGGCCAAACCGTGGCACTGGTCGGCAGCACCGGCGCCGGCAAGTCCACCATCGCCAAGCTGATCGCCCGGTTCTACGACCCGGCGTCGGGAGCGGTGATGCTGGACGGCGTCGACCTGCGCGCGTTCACCCAGGCGGCGCTGCGGCGCCACGTGGTGATGGTGACCCAGGAAAACTTTCTCTTCACCGGCACCGTCGCCGACAACATCCGCTTCGGCCGCCCCGACGCGACCGACGCCGAGGTGGCCGCCGCGGCCACAAGCGTGGGCGCCGACGCGTTCATCACCGCCCTGCCCGACGGGTACGACACCGACGTCGCCAAACGGGGCGGGCGGCTCTCGGCCGGTCAGCGTCAGCTGGTGGCGTTCGCGCGCGCCTTCCTGGCCGACCCGGCAGTGCTGATTCTCGACGAGGCGACGTCTTCGCTGGACATCCCCGGCGAGCGGATGGTGCAGAGGGCGCTGCGCAGCTTGCTGACCCGACGGACCGCGCTGGTGATCGCCCACCGGCTCTCTACCGTCGAGATCGCCGACCGGGTGCTGGTCATCGAGGGCGGACACATCGTCGAGGACGGGCCGCCGGCCGAGCTGATCCGCGCCGAGGGACATTACGCCGCCCTGCACGACGCGTGGTTGCGTTCGCTGGGTTGACCTGCGGGCGCGAACGCTCGCGGGGTTAAATCCACGAGAATTTAAATTCGGCGACGTGCAAACATCGGTCGTCGGCTGCAAAGATCCCGCAAACGCCGGGGGTTCTGGGTTCACCGCGCACTTAGGCTTTCCGCCGTGATGGTCACATCGAACGTTAAGGGCGCCGCGACTGCCGAGGCTGCCAAGGCAGCCGCGTGATCGGCTCGCCTACCGCGCAGGGACTGGCGTTGGCGTCGGCCACCAGTTTCGGGATCAGCGACTTCGTGGGCGGTGTCGCGTCGCGGCGGGTTGCTGCGCTTCGAGTGGTGTTGGTTTCCACCCCGGTTTCGATGGTGATGCTCGGGTTGCTCGCGCTGATCGGCGGCGGGCACATCACCACCAGCACGGTCGTCTTGGGCATGCTCGGTGGACTCAGCCAGGCCCTGGGCATCTGGTGGTTCTATGCCGCCATGGCCGCCGGTCCGATCTCGGTGGTTTCGCCCCTGGCTGCGGTGGTGGATGCCAGCGTGCCGGTGTGCGTCGGGCGGATGCTGGGGGAGCGGCCCGGCATGCTCGCCAGCGCCGGTATCGCGGTGGCATTGGGTGCGGTGGTGTTGATCAGCTGGCACGCCGGCGACGACGGTGTCCATCGGCCGGGGCTCAGCCACCGCGTGCTCTGGTTGACGGTCGCCTCGGGGGTGGCCCTGGGATTGAACTTCGTCTTCCTGGACCGCACTCCGGCGGATTCCGGGCTGTGGCCGCTGTTGTTCGCGCGTGGCGCGGCCACAATCCTGGTGATCGCGGTGGCGGCGATGAGCCGCAATCTCAGCGTGCCGACGGGCACCCCGTTGCGGTTGGCGTTCCTGATCGCCCTGCTCGACACCGCCGCCAACGTCACCATGCTGTTCGCGTTGAAGCTCGCGCTGTTGTCACTGGCCAGCGTGCTGATCTCGCTGTACCCGGCCGCCACGGTGATCTTGGCGGTCGTCCTGCTGGGGGAGCGGGTGCGTCTGCGGCAGGTGATGGGGATGGTGCTGGCCGGGGTGGCCGTGGCGATGATCACCGGTTAGGGATTCGGCAAGCCGATCCGCCGGTAGCGCTCCAACCGGGCCGCCATCCGCTGCGCGGCGGGCACCCCGCGCAGCGCGTTCAGCTCGACGGCGATGGCGCGCGACATTCGCTTGGCGAAGTCGATGGGCTCGTCGGCGGCGTCCGGGTGCTCGGCCACGATCACATCCACAATCCCGTTGGCCTGCAGATCCGCCGACCGGATGCCCTGCGCGGCGGAGAGTTCCGGGGCGTGGTCGGTGTCGCGGAACACGATGGCACTGGCGCCCTCCGGCGGCAGCGGCGCCAGCCAGCCGTGCAACGCCGCCAGCACCCGATCCGCGGGCACCATCGCCAGCGCCGGCCCGCCACTGCCCTGGCCCAGCAGCACCGACACCGTCGGCACCTCCAGGGTGACCAGCTCGGCCAGGCACGCCGCGATCTGGGCCGCCAGTCCACCCTGCTCGGCCTCCACCGACAGCGCCGGGCCCGGGGTGTCGATCACCAACACCAGCGGCAGCCGCAGGCCGGCGGCCAGCGCCATGCCGCGGCGGGCATCGCGCAGCGCAACCGGATCGGTCAGCCGATCTGCGCCCCGCAGCTGCCCCAACACCACGGCGGGCTGGCCGCCGAAGCGCGCCAATGCCAGCAAGGTCGTGGCGCCGCGCTCGGTGCTGCCCGTCCCCGACAGGAACACTCGTTCGGTGGCGCCGTGCCGCAGCAGAAACGCGACGCCGGGCCGATCGGGACGCCGCGACGCGCATACGGAGTCCCACGCCGGGATGTCAGGAATCGGCACGGGAGCCGGGTCCAAAGCCGCCGTCGCCGGAGCCGGTCCCGGATCCTCGAGCATTACCTTCAGCGCCCGCGAGCAGGTGCGCCGTAGCCACTTCAGCGGGATGACGCCGTCGATCACTCCGTAGGCCTGTAGGTTCTCAGCGGTCTGGACACCCGGCGGGAACGGGGCGCCGTAGAGCTGTTCGTAGACCCGTGGCCCCAGGAAACCCACCAGTGCGCCCGGTTCAGCCAGCGTGACGTGCCCCAGTGAGCCCCAGGAGGCGAACACCCCGCCGGTGGTGGGGTGGCGCAGGTAGACCAGGTAGGGCAGGTGAGCGCGCTTGTGCAGCTCGACGGCGGCGGCGATCTTCACCATCTGCAGGAAAGCGACGGTGCCCTCCTGCATCCGGGTTCCGCCCGAACTCGGCGACGCCAGCAGGGGCAGTCGTTCGGCGGTGGCCCGCTGGATCGCGGCGGTGATCCGCTCGGCGGCCGCCACCCCGATGGAGCCGGCCAGGAAGTCGAAGTCGCTGGCGATCACCGCGACCCGGCGACCGTTGATCCGGCCCTCGCCGGTCAGGACCGCCTCGTCGCGGCCGGTGGCCGCCCGGGCCGCGGCCAGCTCGGCGGCATAACTCTCACTGACCGGCACGGCCAGCGGAGCGGCGTCCCAACTGAGGAACGAACCGCGGTCCAGTACCGCGTCGCGCACTTCGTCGGCCCCGGTCCGGCTCACAGCATGAGGCTAACCATCAAGTGGTGTATCCGCCGTCGACGTTCCAATTGGCTCCCGTCACGAAGCCCGACCCCGGTCCGGCCAGGAAGCTCACCACGGCGGCGATGTCATCGGTGTGCCCGTAGTGGTCCAACGCCATGACTTGCCGCATGGCGTCGGCGAATTCGCCCGCGGCGGGGTTCAAGTCGGTGTCGATCGGGCCCGGCTGCACGTTGTTGACGGTGATGCCGCGCGGACCGAGTTCGCGGGCCAGCCCCCGGGTCAGCGAGGCGACCGCGCCCTTGGTCATCGCGTACACGGCCAAGCCGCCCACCGGGACGCGGTCGGCGTTGATGCTGCCGATGTTGATGATCCGCGAACCCTCGCCGAGGTGGCCGATCGCGCTGCGGATCGCCGAGTACACCCCGCCGATATTGAGCGCCACCAGGCGGTCGAACTGCTCCTGCGGGTATTGGTCGATCGGCGCGACGTATACGGTGCCGGCGTTGTTGACCAGGATGTCCAGGCCGCCGAGGTCGGCAACGGCCTGCTCGACCGCGGCGCCGACCTGCGCCGGATCGGCGCTGTCGGCCTGGATGGCCACTGCCTTGGCCCCGCCGGCGGTCAGTTCGGCGGCCAGCTTGTCGGCCTCGACGGCCGATGAGGCGTAGGTGAACGCCACTGCGGCGCCGTCGGCAGCGAGCCGGCGCACGATTCCCGCGCCGATACCGCGCGAACCTCCGGTCACCAGTGCTCGCCGTCCGGCGAGGGGTGCTGTGCTCATGTCGGGGGCCCCCAAGTCATTTCGAACTGATCGGTTAAGCCTGATCAGGTCAAGCAAGCCGGCCGGCCCGAGATTCCCGTTGTGAGCGGGATCACTAGGGTGGGGAGAGGCGGATTTCGATCCGGGTCCGCACGGGTGCAGACCGTGCAAGGCGCGGTGTTGAAGACCCGACCACAATTGCTCGAGACGCTTGAATAGGCTGGCATCTCATGATCGGTGTTACCCGCGATGAAGCCGTCACGACTATCGAGTTGCAGCGCCCCGAGCGTCGCAACGCCTTGAACTCTCAGCTTGTCACCGATCTGCGCGAGGCGATCGTGGACGCCGCTACCCATGATGTTCGGGCCATCGTGCTGACCGGGCAGGGCACGGTGTTCTGTGCCGGCGCGGACCTGTCCGGGGACGCGTTCGCCGCCGACTACCCCGACAAGCTGGTCGCGCTGCACCAGAGCATCGCCGACGTCCCGGTGCCGGTGATCGGGGCCGTCAACGGCGCGGCGATCGGCGCCGGCCTGCAACTGGCGATGGTCTGTGATCTGCGGGTGGTGGCTCCCCAGGCGTTCTTCCAGTTCCCGGTCGCCAAGTACGGCCTGGCGCTGGACAACTGGAGCATCCGGCGACTGACCTCACTGGTCGGCTACGGACGGGCCCGGGCGATGATGCTGACCGCGGAGAAGCTGCCCGCCGACACGGCGCTGCTGACCGGGATGGCCAACCGGATCGGCACCCTCGCCGACGCGCAGACCTGGGCGCACGAGATCGCCGGGCTGGCGCCGCTGGCCCTGCAGCACGCCAAGCGGGTGCTCAATGACGACGGCGCCTACGAGGAGCAGCAGCCGGTGCACAAGGAGCTGTTCGACAAGGCCTGGGGAAGCCAGGACGTCATCGAGGCTCAGGTGGCGCGGGTGGAGAAGCGGCCGCCGAAGTTCCAGGGCGCTTAACCGGCGGAGTCCGCGGCTCGCCACCATAGACTCGTCGTCATGCTGCGTGGGGCACTTCGACTGGCGGGAGCCACAGCGTCGCTGGCCGCTGGCGGCTGGACGCTTCGTGCGCTGCGCGGCACGCCCGCAGCGTTGGGTGCAGCACCCACCGCGATCAATGCGGTGGCCAGCCGATCCAGGCACTACCGCGACGGCATCTTCCACAACATCGAACGTGCCGCGATGGTGAACATGGACCGCGAACAACAGCGGCTGATGGTGCGCGAGTTGTTCGCCGACCGCATCGGGCGACGGCCCTCGGTGCCGATCCCGCTCGAGGTGCCCGATTTCAGCGCCGACGTCGAGCCGCTGGCGATCACCTGGCTGGGGCACGCGACGGCACTGGTGGAGATCGACGGTTATCGGGTGCTGACCGACCCGGTCTGGAGCGAGCGCTGCTCGCCGTCGGACGCGGTCGGGCCGCGACGACTGCACCCTCCGCCGGTACGTCTCGGGGCGCTGCCCGCCGTCGACGCGATCGTGGTCAGCCACGATCACTACGACCACCTCGACATCGACACCATCACCGCGCTGGCCCGCAGCCAGCGGGCGCCGTTCATCGTCCCGTTGGGCGTCGGTGCGCACCTTCGGGCGTGGGGCATCCCGTCCGAGCGGGTGATCGAACTCGACTGGGACGAGAACACCACGGTGGGCGATCTCACCGTGACCTGTACCCCGGCGCGACATTTCTCCGGACGATTCCTGACCCGCAACCAGACCTTGTGGGCGTCGTGGGTGATCGCCGGTCCCGACCATCGGGTCTACTTCGGTGGGGACAGCGGATACACCAGCAGCTTCGGCACGATCGGCGCCCAGCATGGACCGTTCGACGCAACGCTGTTGCCGATCGGTGCCTACAACACCGCCTGGCCCGACGTCCACATGAACCCGGAGGAGGCGGTGCAGGCGCACCTCGACCTGAATGGTTCGGGGTCGGGCCTGCTGGTGCCGATCCACTGGGGCACCTTCCGGTTGGCGCCGCACCGCTGGGCCGAACCGGTGGAACGGTTGCTGGTCGCCGCCGACGCCGCGGGGATAGCAACGGCAGTGCCCCGGCCCGGCGGTTCAGTGAGGCTCGACGGAGGAGAGGCGAAGCTGGGACCGCCGCATGGGCCCGGCGGTTCAGTGAGGCTCGACGGAGGAGAGGCGAAGCTGGGACCGCCGCATGGGCCCGGCGGTTCAGTGAGGCTCGACGTCGCCGCGCCCACTGCGTGGTGGAGGCTCTAGCGCCATGACCAGGTGGGCGGCTACGGCCGGGGCCACTGTGGCGGCCGTTGCGTTGAGCGCGTGCGCTCCGGCGGGGACTCCGGCCGCGCAGCACGACACCCCGCCCAACGAGGTGTCCGGCGTGGACATCCCCGCGGGTCGCGTCGATGCCGCGGTCGCCAAACTCGATGGCCTGGCGCAGGAACTGATGACCAGCACGGGAATTCCCGGGCTGGTCGTCGCGGTCGTACATGGCGGTAAAACCCTGTACGCCAAAGGCTTTGGTGTGCGCGATATCCGCAATGGTGATGGACCGGACAATGCGGTCAACGCCGATACGGTGTTCCAGCTGGCCTCGATGTCCAAACCGGTCGGCGCGACGGTGGTGGCGCAGCAGATCAGCGCGGGGACCATCGCCTGGGACACCCCGGTGGTCACGCAACTTCCCTGGTTCGCGCTGTCGGACCCCTACGTCACCGACCACCTCACCATCGCCGACCTGTACGCCCATCGGTCCGGGTTGCCCGATCATGCCGGCGACCGACTCGAAGACCTCGGCTACGACCGCCGGGAAGTGCTGCAGCGGCTCAGACACCTGCCGTTGGCCCCGTTCCGCAACAACTACGACTACACCAACTTCGGGCTGACCGCCGCCGCCGAGGCGGTTGCCACCGCCGCCGGCATGCCCTGGGAGCAGCTATCGGCCGACGTGCTGTACCGGCCGCTGGGGATGGCCTCGACCAGTTCCCGTTACGCGGACTTTCTCGCCCGGCCCAACCGCGCGCTCACCCACATCAAGACCGCCGACGGTTACCAGCCGCGGTACCAACGCAATCCGGACGCCCAGTCACCGGCCGGCGGGGTCAGTTCGTCGGTCAACGACGTGGCCCGGTGGCTGACCTTAGTGCTGGCCAACGGCAGCCACAACGACACCCAGCTCATCGCGTCCGAAGCGTTGCTCCCCGCGATCACGCCGCAGGTGATCAGCGCCCCGGCTGGCGTGGGCACCGCCCGGCCGGGGTTCTACGGCGAGGGCTTCAACGTGTCGATCACCTCCTCGGGGCGCACCCAATACGGCCACTCGGGCGCTTTCCTGCTGGGCGCCGCGACCGCGTTCTCGGCACTCCCGTCGCAGGACGTCGGAATCGTCGTGCTGACCAACGCCACCCCGATCGGGGTCCCGGAGACCTTGATCGCCCAATTTCTGGACCTGGTCCAGTACGGCGAGATCCGCGAGGACTGGCCGACGCTGTACCGTCAGGCGCTGGCGCCGATGTCACAGCCCGAAGGCGCGCTGGTGGGCGCCCGGCCTCCCGCCCAACCGGCTCCCGCCCGGCCACTGTCGGAATACCTCGGGGAGTACGCCAACCCCTACTGGGGCCCGGCCACCGTCACCGAGGACCAGGGTGCACTCGACGTGACGCTCGGACCGCAGCACCAGCGATTCCGGTTGAGCCACTACGACGGTGATACCTTCACCTTCGCCCTGCAGGGCGAGAATGCTCCGGACGGAACGATATCCAAGGCGACCTTCACCAAGGGCGCGGTGGAGCTGGAGTACTTCGATCACGACAAGCTGGGAAGGTTCACCCGTTGACGACCGCGCGAACCGCAGGACTCACTGACGCGGAAGTCGCCGACCGGGTTTCGCGGGGCCAGACTAACGACATCCCGGCCCGCGCGGCCCGCAGCGTCCGCGAGATCATCCGCGCCAACGTCTTCACCCGGATCAACGCGATCCTGGGTGTGCTGTTGGCCATCGTGCTCACCACCGGCTCACTGATCAACGGGCTGTTCGGATTGCTCATCGTCTTCAACAGCGTCATCGGCATGGTGCAGGAGATCCGGGCCAAACAGACGCTGGACAAGCTGGCCATCATCGGCCAAGCGAAACCGTTGGTGCGCAGGCAGTCCGGCACGCAGCAGCTCCCGCCGGGGCGGGTGGTGCTCGACGACATCATCGAGCTCGGCCCCGGCGACCAGATCGTCGTCGACGGCGAGGTCATGGAATCCTCCGACTTGGAGGTCGACGAGTCGCTGCTCACCGGTGAAGCCGACCCGATCGGCAAGGATCGCGGCGACCACGTGATGTCGGGCAGTTTTGTGGTCTCGGGCAGTGGTGCCTACCGGGCCACCCGGGTTGGTCGCGAGGCGTACGCGGCCAAACTGGCCGAGGAGGCCAGCAAGTTCACCCTGGTGAAGTCCGAACTGCGCAGCGGTATCAACCAGATCCTGAAATTCATCACCTACCTGTTGATCCCGGCCGGACTGCTGATCATCTACACGCAGTTGTTCACCACCGACGCGGGCTGGCGGGCATCGGTACTGGCGATGGTGGGCGCCCTGGTGCCGATGGTTCCCGAGGGTCTGGTGCTGATGACGTCGCTGGCGTTCGCGCTCGGGGTCGTGCGACTGGGTCAGCGGCAGTGCCTCGTGCAGGAACTGCCCGCGATCGAAGGACTGGCCCGCGTCGACGTGGTCTGCGCCGACAAGACCGGCACTCTCACCGAGAACGGGATGCGAGTGTCGGAGGTCACCGAACTCGAGGGCGCCGAAGGACTTCCGGTACGCCAAGCGCTGGCCGCGCTGGCCGCCGAAGACGCCCGCCCCAATGCCAGCATCCAGGCCATCGCCGAGGCTTTCCCGACATCGCCGGGCTGGACGTCGAGCGCCTGCGCGCCGTTCAAGTCGTCCACCAAATGGAGCGGCGTCTCATTCTCCGAGCACGGGAACTGGGTGATCGGGGCGCCCGATGTGCTGCTCGAACCGTCCTCGGCGGCCGCCGAGGAAGCCGAACGGGTCGGGGCGCGCGGGCTGCGTGTCTTGTTGCTAGGGGTCTGCGACCTGCCCGTCGACCATCCCGAAGCGCCGGGGCCGGTGACTCCGGCGGCGCTGGTGGTGCTGGAGCAGAAGGTGCGGCCGGACGCCCGCGAGACATTGGATTTTTTTGCCGCGCAGGAGGTTTCGGTAAAGGTCATCTCGGGCGATAACGCGGTCTCGGTGGGTGCGGTGGCCACCGAGCTGGGATTGCCCGGGGACGCGATGGACGCCCGCAAGCTACCCGGTGAACCGGACCGACTGGCCGGTGCGCTCGAGGAACACACCGTGTTCGGCCGGGTGCGCCCCGATCAGAAGCGAGCCATGGTGCGCGCCTTGCAGGCCCGCGACCACACAGTGGCGATGACCGGTGATGGCGTCAACGACTGTCTCTTATACACAT
>NZ_JRMM01000122.1:0-13422 GCF_000972905.1 Mycobacterium sp. UM_Kg27 | reverse complement strand
ATGTGTATAAGAGACAGGGCCAGACCGTTGACGGTGAGCAGCCCCAGGGACGGCTGGCAGTCGATCAACAGGTAGTCGTAGCGGTCCAGCACCGGCGTCAGCGCCCGCGCCAGGGAATGCTCGCGCCCCACCTCGTTGACCAGCTGGATCTCGGCCGCGGACAGGTCGATGTTGGAGGGCACCAGGTCCAGGTTCTCCACCGAGGTCTGCACCAGCACGTCGTCGATACCGACCCGCGGTTCGACCAGCAGGTTGTGCACGGTGTGCGCCAGGTCGTAGTGCGGCACCCCCAGGCCCGCCGACAGCGCACCCTGCGGGTCCAGGTCGACCAGCAACACCCGGCGGCCGTATTCGGCCAGCGCGGCACCGAGGTTGATGGTGGAAGTCGTCTTGCCGACGCCGCCCTTCTGGTTGCACATCGCGATGACCTTGGCCGGCCCGTGCGTCGAACGGGGCTGCGGCTCGGGGATATTCCGCGGCGGACGCCCGGTCAAGCCGACGTCGGGAGTGTCGTCGTCGCTCATGGCCGAACCGGCGCTGTGGTGGCGGACATCCGCAGAAGTCTAATAGGTGTCCGGCGTCTGTATTAGCCACATGACCAGTGAATGCGGTGCCGACGGTCATAGGATCGCATCCATGAGCCTCAAACGACGTCTGCCCTTCCTGCGGTGGTCGTTCCTGCGGATGGCCACCGGCGCGCGCAACATCGTCACCACGGGTCAGATCGGCGACGGCCGCGAGGCGGCAGCGGTCGACTTCGTGCTGGCCAAGGCCCGGGCCGGCGACATCGACGACGTGCTCGCCCGCATCGACGAGTTCGCCTACGAGAAGTCTTTGCTGATCAATATCGGCGACGAGAAGGGCCTGCTGCTGGACGCCGCGGTACAGCGGGTCAATCCGGCGCTGGCATTGGAGCTGGGCACCTACTGCGGCTACAGCGCGCTGCGGATCGCGCGCGCGGCACCGTCGGCGCGGATCTACTCGATCGAGCTGGCCGAGGCCAACGCCGCCAACGCCCGGCGGATCTGGGCGCACGCCGGGGTGGCCGACCGGGTGACGTGCGTGGTGGGCACCATCGGCGACGGCGGTCGCACCCTGGACGCCTTGACCGCCAAGCACGGTTTTGCCGCCGGCGGGCTGGACTTCTTGTTCATCGACCACGACAAGGACGCCTACCTGCCCGACTTGCAGGCCATCCTCGACCGGGGCTGGCTGCATCCTGGGGCGGTGGTGGTGGCCGACAACGTCAAGCTGCCCGGCGCACCGCGCTACCGCGAGTACATGCAGGCCCAGCAGGGCTCGCGGTGGGACACCGTCGAACACAAAACGCACGTGGAGTACCAGAGCCTGCTGCACGACCTGGTGCTCGAGTCGACCTACCTGGGCGGCTAGTACCTGGCGCGAGCGTGCGCAGAAGGACAGTTTTTACGGCGTGTCGGCGGGCAGACACGCACGCTCGAGCGGTAAAGAATCAGCGCGCGCGGGGGTGGGCGCCAGCCCAGACCTCACGCAGGGCGTTGACGGTGACCAGGGTGTAGATCTGGGTGGTGGTCACCGAGGCGTGGCCGAGCAGCTCTTGCACCACCCGCACGTCGGCACCGCCGTCGAGCAGATGGGTGGCGAAGGAGTGCCGCAGCGTGTGTGGTGACACCTTCGCGGTGATTCCGGCCCGTTCGGCGGCGTCCTGCAGCACCTGCCAGGCGCTCTGCCGCGACAGCCGCCCACCCCGGGCGTTGAGGAACACCGCGGCGGTGCCGCGGCCGCGGACGGCCAGATCCGGGCGGCCCCGCACCAGGTAGGCGTCCAGCGCCGCGACCGCCGGCCGCCCGACCGGCACCAATCGCTGCTTGCCGCCCTTGCCGTGCAACAGCACCGACCGGTCGGCCACATCAATGTCGTCGATGTCCATGCCCACGGCCTCGGAGATGCGAGATCCGGTGGAGTACAACATCTCCAGCAGGGCGCGGTTGCGCAGTGTCAACGGCCCGTCAGACTCGCTGTCGCCGCCGGCGCCGGCCAACAGCGCCGCCACCTCGTCGACGGTCAGGCTCTTGGGCAGCCGGCGCCCCGGGGTCGGCGGCCTGACCGAGCGCGCCACATCGGTCGCCACCAGTCCCTCCGCCGCGGCAAACCGGTGCAGCCCGCGCACCGCGATCAGTGCGCGCCCCGCCGAGACCGCCGACAGCGCGGGCACGCCGTTGTCGGGGTCGCCGCGACGCAGCGTCACCAGAAACTCGGTGACGTCACCTTCGGCGACGCCGGCCAGATCCTCGATCCCGCGGGCCAGCAGGTGCTCGCGGTAGCGGCGCAGGTCGCGCCGATAGGAACTCAAGGTGTTGGCCGCGACCCCGCGTTCGATGGTCAGGTGATCCAGATACCCCTGCAACTGCCCGCCCAGCGGGCCCACCGGCTGGGTCACGGTGGTCATGGCCGGTTCTGCCTGGCGGCGAACGCTTTCGGTCGGTCGACCCACTCGGCGTCGGTGTCACGCAGCTCGGCGAAGCCCTGACGGTGCGCCTGTGCGGCCAGGATCCCTGCCACGGCAATGGCATTGACGATCTCGCCGGAAAACACCATCCGTGCCGCCTCGGCGAGCGAATACCACTCGCACTTCAGATCGGCCTCTTCGTCGTGGGCCTCCGGGCGGCCCACCTCGGTCAGACCGGTGGCCAGGTACACCCGCACCGACTCGTCGGAGAAGCCCGGCGTGGAGTCCAGGTCCACCAGCACCTGCCAGGTGGTCGCGGTCAGACCGGCCTCCTCGACCAGTTCGCGTCCGGCCGTGACATGCGGCGGCTCGCCACCGACGTCGAGCAGGCCGGCGGGCAGCTCCCACAGCCGCCGGCCCAGCGCGTGGCGGTACTGGTAGATCAGCGGGATCTGGCCCTCGGTGTTGACGGCGACCACCGCCACCGCCCCGAAGTGCTCCACCACGTCCCGGGTGGCCGTCGCGCCACCCGGCATCAAGACCTCGTCCCGGCGCAGCGCAAAGATCTTGCCGCTGTGCAGCAGCTGCGACGACGTGGTCTCGAAGACGTGGTCAGCCACGGGTGACGTGTTCCGGCAGCGCTTCTTGCACCGGGTCGGTCAACGGCTGGGCGCTGCCGCCGTGCCCCTGCGCTCCGTTCTGGGCGTCATCGTGATCGGCGGCGTGCGGCTCGTGGGCGTGCTCGGGGATCTCCACCGGCAGCCGCTCGGCGGCCTTGTAGTCCATCGCCGCGCCGACGAACGCGGCGAACAGCGGATGCGCCCGGGTGGGCCTGCTCTTGAGCTCCGGGTGCGCCTGGGTGCCCACCAGGAACGGGTGCACCTCGCGCGGGTACTCGACGAACTCCACCAGCTTGCCGTCCGGGGAGGTGCCGGAGAACCGCAGCCCGCTCTGGGCGATCCGGTCGCGGTAGGCGTTGTTGACCTCGAAACGGTGCCGGTGGCGCTCGGAGACCTCGGTGGCCTGATACGCCTCGGCGACAATCGAATCCGCTTCCAGCACGGCCGGATAGGCGCCCAGCCGCATGGTGCCGCCGAGGTCGGCCGTTCCGGCGACCGCCTCCTGCTGGTCGGCCATGGTCGCAATGACGGGGTCGGGGGTGTCCGGGTCGAACTCCGCCGAGCTGGCCTGAGTGACCCCGGCGGTGCGGGCCGCGTCGATCACGATGCATTGCAGGCCCAGGCACAGTCCCAGCACCGGCAGTGCGTGGGTGCGGGCGTAGGCGATGGCGCCGATCTTGCCCTCGATGCCGCGGATGCCGAACCCGCCGGGGATCAGCACCCCGTGCATCTCGCCCAGCGCGGCGGCGGCGCCGGCCGGGGTTTCGCACGCGTCGGAGGCCACCCAGTGGATCTCGACCTTCGCGAAATGGGTGAAGCCGCCGGCCCGCAGCGCCTCGGTCACCGACAGATACGCATCTGAGAGGTCGATGTACTTGCCCACCAAAGCGATTCGCACCGTCTCGTGGGGTTCGTGGACACGGCGCAGCAGCTCGTCCCACTCGGTCCAGTCGACGTCTTTGAACGGCAGGTTGAGCCGGCGCACCACGTAGGCGTCCAGCTCCTCCCGGTGCAGCACCTTGGGGATGTCGTAGATCGAGGGTGCGTCCGGGGTGGAGATCACCCCGTCGATGTCGACGTCGCACATCAGCGCGATCTTGTTCTTCAGCGCCTCTGGAACGTCGCGGTCACAACGCAGGATCAGCGCGTCGGGGGTGATGCCGATACTGCGCAGCGCGGCCACCGAGTGCTGGGTGGGCTTGGTCTTGAGCTCACCGGACGGGGCCAGGTAGGGCACCAGCGACACGTGCAGGAAGAAGACGTTGTCGCGGCCCACGTCGTGACGGATCTGACGGGCGGCTTCCAGGAAGGGCTGCGACTCGATGTCGCCGACGGTGCCGCCGATCTCGGTGATCACCACATCGGGGCGCATGCCGTCGGCGTCCGGCTCCGACATGGCCAGGATGCGCCGCTTGATCTCGTCGGTGATGTGCGGGATCACCTGCACCGTGTCGCCGAGGTATTCGCCGCGGCGTTCCTTGGCGATGACCGTCGAATACACCTGGCCGGTGGTCACATTCGCCGAACCGGACAGGTCGCGGTCCAGGAATCGCTCGTAGTGACCGACGTCGAGGTCGGTCTCGGCGCCATCCTCGGTGACGAACACCTCACCATGCTGGAAGGGGTTCATGGTCCCAGGATCGACGTTGAGATAGGGGTCCAGCTTCTGCATGGTGACCTGCAGTCCCCGGGCGATCAGCAACTGGCCCAAGCTACTTGCGGTCAAACCCTTACCCAGCGAGGACGCAACTCCGCCCGTGACGAAGAGATGCTTCGGCTCGGTTTGCGGATGCTTTCGCAGTGGTGGCAACACCAACCTCCGTGACGACGGCGCAGGAACTTGAGGGCCTGCCGACCCACGGAATCTCACCCTAACATCGACCCGGCGTCTCGGCTCCAGACACGCCCACCCGCGCCCGGACACGGCCGGTGACGGGTCCCGGCTATTGCGCCAGCGTCACCGATCCGGCGCCGTGGCCGATGCCGTACTGGCCCGGCTGGCCGCCGCCGATCAGGCTGCTCACCGCCATCACGGTGGTGATCCGGCCCGACTCGATGTCCACGTCGTCGACGGTGCTGATGGTGCCGGCCACCGCGGGGTCGGTGCGGGCCATCGCCACCGCCGCGGTGCCCGACGCCGACCCGTCCCGGCCGGCCAGGACCGTCGCCGAGCCGTGCGGTGCCAGTGCCGCGGCGAACCGGGCCACGCTCAGCCCGCTGGTTCCGGCGTCTTCGGGCAGCCCCCCGCCGGCCACCACGATGGCGGCGTTGGCGGCCGGAAAGCGCTCTTGTTGGTAGGTGATGAAGCCGGTGTCGCGCAGCGCGGCCAGCACGGTGGCCCGGGCGGCGTCGTCGGTGGGGGTAATCGTCGGGTTGCGATTGATCAGCAGCGCGATCCCCAGCAGGTCACCGGCCTGGGCGTCCTGGTCGACCAGGCTGGTGCTCAGTTGGGCACCGGCCGGCACGATCCCGGACTCCAGCACGGCACGCAGCTTCTCCTCGGCGTTGCCGTCGACGAACTGCGCCGTCAGCGTCACCGTTCCGGTGACGGTTCCGCCGGCCTGCCCGATGATCCGCGAGACCGCCTCGACGTCGCCGTCGGCGGCGTCCGGGGTCCGGAAGATCACCGTGGACTTGCCGGTCAGCGTGTCGCGCACTATCCGGGGCGCCATCTGGGCGTCGAAATCGTTTGCGTTGCGCAGTCGTTCGCTCAGCGCGGTGTGCTGGTCATGCAGCGCGTCGATCTGCTCACGCAGATCCTGTTTGTCGGACTGCATGCCGGCCAGCAGCGGACCCGACAGCAGTCCAGAACCCAGTACGACACCGAAGACCAGTGCCAGCAGCACTGCCGTCAGCGACATCGCGTGATAGCGAGGGGTGATCATGGCGGTGCTGACCCCGATCCTTGTGCGTCGATCCCTATTAGGTCACCCAGTGCCGCAGCCACTGCGACAGGTGCTGCCAGTAGGTGCCGAGCCACTCGAGCACCACGGCGTCGGTCCGCGAGACCCACAATGCGACGACGATCGCCACCAGCATGGTCAGCACGAGCAGCGCGATCGCCCCGGCCGAGATCCTGCTGCGGTAGAGCGTGGCGACGGCGCGGGCGTCCACCAGCTTCTCGCCGACCTTGAGCCGGGTCATGAACATCGACGGGTTGCTCAGCTGACGGGTCCGGTCGAAGAACGTCTCGATGTTGGCGGTGTGCCCGGCCGTCACCAGCAGCGCCGCACCGTGGTGGTCGGCCAGCAGCAGTGCCAGGTCCATCGCGGATCCGGCGGCCGGGAAGGTCATGGCCCCGACACCCAGGTCCTGGATGCGCTCCAGACCGGGGGCGTGGCCGTCGGCGTCGGCTGGCAGCACGACCTGCGAGCCGCAGCGCAGCACCTCGGCGCTCATCTGGTCGGGGTCGCCGACGATCAGCTGCGGGCGGTAGCCGGCCTTGCGCAGCACGTCGGCTCCGACGCCGACGCCGATCAGCACCGGCTGGTACTCCTTGATGAAGGGTTTGAGGCATTTGAGGTCTTCGGCGGCACTGGCTTCGCCGCCGACCAGCACCACGTGGCGGCGCCGCAGGTCGACATCGATCTCGGGAATCCCGATCCCGTCGATCAGCAGCGGGCTCTCGCTGCGAATGAACTCGATGGTATTGCCGGCGAAGGACTCCAGGTGGGCCACCAGCCCGCTCTTGGCCTCGATCATCATGTCGGCGATCTCGACGTCGCTGCGTTCGACGCCGCGGGCCAGCCGACGGTCGCCGGAGTAGACGGCGCCGTTGTGGAGCCGGATCTTGGCGCCGTCGCGGATCTTCTTGAACACCGTGGGGCCGGCTTCGTCGATCAGCGTAACGCCGTTGGCGACCAGCACCTCCGGCCCCAGGTTGGGGTAGCGCCCGGAGATCGATGCCGAGGCGTTGACGACGCCGGCGATCTGGGCTTCCACCAATGCGTCGGCGGTGATCCGGTCCAGGTCGAGAATGTCGAGGACCACGATGTCGCCGGGGCCCACCCTGCGCAGCAGTCGGTCGATGTCGTGGTCAACCCGAGCCGTACCGACAAGGCCAGGCCGGGCGGTGTTACGAGACAGCAGCGCAGACATCTTCATGGCCGCGATTCTGGCCGGGACGTCGCGAGAATCGCGGGAGGCGCGCCGTAACACCAGCCCCAGAAGTTTCATCGCGTCACATCAGTCACACGGCGGTGACCCCGTGCGGCTCAGCTGTCGGAGCCGGCGCCCCGATCCTCCTGCGCGGCATCCAGCAGCTCGCGCGCGTGCGCCCGGGCGGTGTCGGTCTCCCCCAGCCCGGCCAGCATCCGGGCCAGCTCGCCGACCCGGTCCTCGCCGTCCAGCCGCCGCACCCCGCTGGCGCCCTGGCGCCCGGTGGGCTCGACCATCAGGTGCACGTCGGCGTAGGCCGCCACCTGCGGCAGGTGTGTCACCACGATGACCTGATGGGTGCGCGCCAACCGGGCCAGCCGCCGCCCGATCTGCACCGCGGCGCGGCCGCCCACGCCTGCGTCGACCTCGTCGAACACCATCGTGGTGCCGGCCGAGTTCCGCGCCGCCGCGGACAAAGATGACGTGGCCAGCACCACCTCCAGCGCCAGCATCACCCGCGACAGCTCCCCGCCGGAGGCGCTCTTGGCCAGCGGCAGCACCGTCATGCCGCGGTGCGGGGCCAGTCCGAACTCGACATCGTCGATACCGTCGGCGCCGGCGTGCACGGTCTGCCCCGACGGCAACCGCAACGCGGCCGGATCCTCGGCGGCGGCCGGGCTGGTGCTGACCTCGATGCTGAACTCGGCGTCGGCCATGGCCAACCCGGACAGCTCGGCGCTGACCGCCTTGGCCAGCCCCCCGGCCGCCTTGGTGCGCGCCGCACTGAGGTCGGTGGCGGCCTTGGCCACCTGCTCGCCCAGCGCGTCGACACGGCGGGCCAGCTCGGCGAGTGCTTCCTCGGAGACGTCGAGCTGGGTCAGCCGTTCCCGGGACTGCGCGGCCCAGGCCAGCACCCCGTCGATGTCGGCGGCGTATTTGCGGGTCAGGCTGCGCAGCTCGGCCTGGCGGGCCAGCTTGGCGTCGAGGGCGTCGGCGCCGGTGGGCAGATCATCGAGATAACTGCCGAGTTCGCGGGCCACATCGCCCACCACGGTGAGCGCCTCGCCGAGCTGATCGCCCAGCGCCTGCAGCACGGTGTCGTCGGTGCCGCTCAACGCCGCCTTCGCCTGCCCCAGCCGATCGGTTGCCGAGTTCGGCCCGTCGGCCATACCGAGTGCCTCGGTCGCATCCTCGAAGCCGGCCAGAGCCCCCCGCGCACCCTCGGCCGCGGCGCGCAGCGCGTCAAGTTCGGAGAGCCGCCGGATGTCGGCGGTCAGCGCGTCGTCTTCACCGGCCCGGGGGTCGACGGCGTCGATCTCGCGTAGCGCGAACGTGAGCCGGTCGGCTTCCTGAGCCAGTTCCCGAGCACGGTCGCGGCGTTCGACCAGCTCGCGTCGGGCCGACTGCCAGGCCTCGCGCGCGGCGCGGTAACGCTCCAGCCGGGCGCCCACCGCAGCGTAGCGATCCAGCGCCGCACGCTGTTCGTCCGGGCGCATCAACCGCAGCTGATCGTTCTGGCCGTGCAACGTCAACAGGCTGCCGGTGAAACCGGTCAGCGATTTCGCCGGCACCCCGCGACCACCCAGGTAGGCCCGCGAGGGGCCGTCGCGGCTGACCGAGCGGGCCGCGATCACCGTGCCGTCCTCGTCGCGCTCGGCCCCGGCCGCCTCGAGCAGTTCGTCGATCTGCCCGGCCGCGGCCCGCGCCAGATCCGCGGTGCAGAACCTGCCCTCCACCACGGCACGGGCGGCGCCGGAACGCACCCGGTTGGCGTCGGCGCGTGCACCGCCGAGCAGATGCAACCCGGTGACCACCATCGTCTTGCCGGTGCCGGTCTCGCCGGTCAGGACGGTCAGTCCGCGGTCGAATTCAGCGGTGGCCGCGCTGATGGCGCCCAGGGACTCGATACGGATCTCAGTCAGCACCTCAGGCGCACCCCTACTGTCCGCGCCAGCCGGTGACCGGCAGCCGGAATTTGCGCACCAGGCGGTCGGTGAACGGCGAGCGGCCCAGCCGGGCCCACTTCACCGGGCTGACGCCGCGCTGCACCTCGAGGCGACCGCCGGCGGGCACCAGCATCTTGCGCCGACCGTCGCAGAACACCAGCGCAGGGTGGCCGTCGCTGGACTCCACCTCGATCGCGATCGTGGAGGCGGGGCTGGTGACCATGGGCCGGGCGAACAGCGCGTGCGCGTTGTTGGGCACCACCAGGATCGCGTCCAGATCGGGCCACAGCACCGGCCCGCCGGCGGAGAACGCGTAGGCGGTGGATCCGGTCGGGGTCGACACCAGCACCCCGTCACAGCCGAACGTCGACACCGGCCGGCCGTCCACCTCGACGACCACGCCCAGCACGCCCAACCGCGGGCCCTTCTCCATGCTGGCCTCGTTGAGCGCCCACCCGCTGTCGGTGATCTCGCCGTCGACGCGCACCACGACGTCCAGCGTCATCCGGTCTTCCACCCGGTAGTCGCGGGCGATGATCTTGTCCAGGACCTGGTCGATGGTGTCGGCTTCCGCTTCGGCCAGAAACCCGATCCGGCCCAGATTGACGCCCAGCACCGGGATGTCGGCGCTGCGGGCCAGTTCCGCGGCGCGCAGGAAGGTTCCATCACCGCCGAGCACCAGGACCAGTTCGCAGCCCTCGGCCGCCCCGTTGTCGGGGTCCACCAGGTCGATCGCGACCCCGACTTCACGGGCGTCGTCAGAACCGGCGTGCAGCGCGCCCTTGTCGACGGCTTCGGCGGTCAGCACGCGCAGCGCGATGCCGTGTTCGGCGAGCACCTTCTCGACGCGGCGGGCGGTGTCGGTGGCCTCTTCCCGACCGCTGTGCACCACCAGCAGCACGGTGCGTTGATGATCTCCACTGGTCATTGCGGACCCCTCGCGACGGCATCCTGCACGGCGGCGCGCAACGCGTCACCGGTCAGCGGCGCGGCGGCGGCGCGCAGATGCAGAAAGTATTCGACGTTGCCGGACGGTCCCGGCAGTGGACTGGCGGTGACGGCGACGGTGCCCCACCCCAGTTCTTCGGCGCGGTGCGCCACCGACACGACCGCATCGGCCCGTAGGGCCGGGTCCGACACCACACCGCCGGCACCGACCAGTTGTCGTCCGACCTCGAACTGCGGTTTCACCATTGGCACGATATCGGCGTGCGGTGACGCGCAGCCAGCCAGCGCGGGCAACACCGTCGCCAGCGAGATGAACGACAGGTCCGCCACGATCAGCTCCGCGGGCCCGCCGATGATGTCGACCGTCAGCCCACGGACATTGGTGCGTTCGATGACCACCACCCGCGGGTCGGTGCGCAGTGACCACGCCAACTGCCCGTAGCCGACGTCGACGGCGGCCACCCGGGCCGCGCCCCGGTCCAGCAGCACTTCGGTGAATCCGCCGGTCGAGGCGCCGGCGTCCAGGCACTGCCGGCCGGTCACGGTGATACCGAAGGTGTCCAGGGCACCGATCAGCTTGTGCGCCCCGCGCGACACCCAGCTGCGTTCGCCGTCGTCCACCACCGCCAGCGCCGCGGTCACCGCCACGGCGGTGGCGGCCTTCACCGCCGGGATGCCGTCGATGGTGACCTTGCCGGCATCGATCAATTCGGCGGCCTGCTGACGAGACCGGGCCAATCCGCGCCGGACCAGTTCGGCGTCGACGCGAGCACGCCGCGACATGCCTGACTCAGCCCTTCTCCACCGACTCCAGCGCCCGCACCAATACCTGGTGGGCCTCTTCGAGCCGCTGCGCCAGCGCGTTCAGATCGCTGTGGGCCGGCAGATCGGCCAGCTCGGCTTCGCCGGGCAACTCGGCCAGCACCGCCGCGACGCGTGCTCGGACGTCCTCAATCTCACTGTTCATGGGTGTCACTCAGGCTAGCCGACACCGCTTACGGCCACGTGCCGAGCAGGGACCACTGCTGCAGTGCCGCGTCCGCGGTGTCGTCGGCGGCCGCAACGGTGAACGAGCGGCCCACGAGCTCGGCCTCCCACACCGCTGAGGCCAGCGCGCGGACGACCGACAACCCGTCACCGTCTTCCTCGGGTTGTCCCGCGGCGACGGTGACGGTGCTGCCCTCCACCGTGACGTCCCACTCCGGCTGTGACCCGATCGCCAGCTTGCCGGCGCCGATGTGCAGCGCCCGCAGGTCATGGCCGAGGTAGGTCGGACGGTGCTCGGCGACCGCACCGACGGCGTCGCGGGCGGAGTTCACTCCGGTGAGCACCATCAGGCTGGGCAGCGCGGCGGCGTTGGCCGCGGCGATGTCGGTATCGAGCCGGTCGCCGACCACCAGCGGGGCGTAGAACTCGCCGCGGGTCAGCGCAGCGGTCAGCAGCGCCGGGCCCGGCTTGCCGGCCACCTGCGGTTCGGCGTCGGTGGCAGCCTGCAGGGCGGCCACCATCGAACCGTTGCCGGGCAGCAGGCCCCGCTCCGACGGCAGCGTCTTGTCGACATTGGTGGTCATCCACAGTGCCCCGGCACGGATCGCCAGCGCCGCCTCGGCCAGGTCGGCCCAGCCCAGCTCGGTGGACAGGCCCTGGATCACGGCGGCCGGTTCGTCCTCAGCCAGCCGCACCGCTTCCAGTCCGACGGCGCCGATCTCGGCCGCCAGCGACTCGGCACCCAGCACCAGGACCCGTGCCCCGGCGGGCAGTTGGCCGGCCAGCAGGTCGGCCGCGATCTGCCCGCTGGTGGCGACGTCCTCGGCGGTGGCGGTGAAGCCCAGCTGGTTCAGATGTGCTGCGACCTGCTCCGCGCCGCGGGACGAATTGTTGGTGATGAACAGCTTTCGGCTCTGCAGTTCGGCCAGGGTTTCGACAGCGCCGGCGGTGGGTTCGCCACCGCGGAACACCGTGCCGTCCAGATCCAGCAGCAGGCAGTCGTATTCCTCGGCCAGCGCCGCTCCGCCGCCGAGCTCGGCGATGCGGTCCTCGACGTCGGTGACGCCCTCGGTGTCGGCGGCCGCGGCCCGCAGGAACCACTCCAGCGCCTCGCCTTCGCGACCGAGTGCCACCAGGGTCTCGCCGTGCGCGTAGTGCAGCCGGGCCACCGTCGAGCCGGTCCGGTCGGGGTCGGTCGGCGCCGAGGACAGCACCGTCAGCGCCTGCTCCAGCTGCCCCAGGTCGGCGCGAGCACCGGCGGCGACGATCCGCATCTCATCGGCCTCGTCGCCCTCGAGCTGCTCGGCATCCGGGCCGGTCGCCAACTCGATCGCCCGCTGAGGACGGCCCAGGCCGCGTTCGCAGTCGGCGATCAGCGGCAGCAGCGCGGACTTGCTGCCCATCCGTCGTGCTGCCCGCAACTCGCCCAGCGCCTGCGACCAGTCACCACACTGATAGGCGGCGATCCCGACGGCTTCGCGGACCGCGGTGATCCGCGTGGAGCGGGACCGGGCCGCCTTGGCGTGCAGCAGTGCGGTTTCCGGATCGTCGTCGAGCAGCATGCCGGCGGCCACCAGGTGGCAGGCCACGGCGTCGGCGGTGGCCCGGTTGAGCGTGCTCAGCTCCCGGCGAACTTCCGGGGCCAGCTGCTTGGGCTCGACTCCGTCGGGCAGCGGCGGGTCGTCGTAGCGCTGGGTCGTTTCCTCGCCGGAAGCCCGCGGAGGTCGCGACGTGCTGTCGAAGTCCCGGCGCGGCCGAGACGAACGGTCGAAGTCGCGGGGCGGCCGGGAGCCACCGTCACGATCCCGGGGCGGTCGCGGACTGCTGTCGCGGTCGCGCGGCGGTCGCGGGCTCCCGTCCCGGTCCCGGGGCGGTCGCGGACTGCCGTCCCGGTCCCATGCGGGACGCGGGTTGCCGTCGCGGTCGCGTGGCGGCTGGGAACGACGATCCCGGTCCGGTCCCGCGCCACGGGGGGTCCGACGCTGATCGCCGGATCCCCGGAACGAGCCACCACCGGACTGCCCGGGCCGACCACCGGATTGCCCGGGGCGGCCCCCGGATTGCCCGGGCCGGCCTCGTCGCCCGGCGTCGCCGGCGCCCCTGCCGCCGCCCCGCGGCCCGTCGCCGCCTTTGCCGTGTTCGGCCACCTCGCGCCCTCCGGTTGTAACAGTGCTACCGAAAAGGATACGGCGGGGATCGCCGACCTCTTGACACGGTCGCATATGCGCTATCTGTGCGCGTAAAACAATGGGATATGCATGAAATGCCTGTGCCCCCCAATTTCTTGGGGGGCACAGGGCTTAATGTTGTGTTCGGCGGTGTCCTACTTTTCCACCCGTGTGGGCAGTATCATCGGCGCTGACAGGCTTAGCTTCCGGGTTCGGGATGGGACCGG
>NZ_JRMM01000121.1:0-13440 GCF_000972905.1 Mycobacterium sp. UM_Kg27 | reverse complement strand
CGTGGGCTCGGAGATGTGTATAAGAGACAGGTCCATCGGCGACGTGATCGCCGCCGTCGAACCCCGGTTGTGGAGTATGGCGACGGTGCTGCCGATCCTGCAGGACACCACGATCGTGGCTGTCGGTCCGAGCGTGACCAACGTCAGCTTGACCGGGTCGGTACCGGTGGGCATCGTCGGCGGGGCCGGAAACTGGGTCAAGCTGCCCTAGCGAAAGCACCCGGGACGTTAAGCTTGGCGAGGTTGGTAGACCACGGGGGAGCAACAGGTGGACGCCAGCTGGAATCGACATTAACGAGGCCTTGCGCACAGGCAATTCTTGGTTAAGATTAAGCAAACCTGCGCGGGACTCGTCGGAGGGAGATTTGTCAATGGAACACCTCGCTCGCCGCTGCGCCACAGTGACCGCTGCAGCTCTGGGTGTCGGCAGCCTGGTCGCAGTGCTGACGTCGATGACCCCGGCCCTGCCTGAGGTACAGATCCGCGACATCGACCTGGCCGCCGCGAACGTCGATGTGACTCCCGGCCTCGACATCATTGAGAATCACGTCCGCCCCGACTTCGTCGGCAGCGGTGGCGCCGACGCCCAGTACATCAACGTGGGCTCGGTGCTCTTCGGCGACGGCGACGACGCATACGGAGTCGGCTCAACCTTCCACGCAGGCGAGCTGGACGAGAACGTGTTCAACGAGCTGACCGGCGGCAGCTTCGACCCGCAGAACCTGCCGCTGGGGCTGCCTTCTTTCACACCTGACCTGGCTGGTTTGGAGCTCCCGGGCGTCGGCTCGTTCAGCGGCGGAGCCGGGCAGGCAGCCAACATCGCCGCGGCCGACGCGGCCGCCGGCTTCAGCCTCATCATGCAGGCGATCCCGGATGCGCAGCAGGCGATGAACGCCGCCATCATCGCGATGCAGGCGGAGTTCAACAGTGCACTGGTCGCCGCGCAACAGGACGCCGCCGATCGGCTGGCCGCCGAAAACCCCGAGTTCGGCGACCTGGTGAACTGGATCTTCAGCATCAACAACACGGTGCTGGCGCAGAACCAGGCCGCGTTCAACAACATGATGGGCATCGGCTTCAACCCTTACGACAGCCTGCTCGGCCACTTCGACCCGGCCATCCTCAACGCCGACTGGACAACCCTGCTCGGGTTCAGTCCGGACCAGTTCGACGAGATCGTCAACGCGATTCAGGGCGACAACCTTGCGTTGCTGTTGGGCGGCATCGACTGGGATGGGTTCTTCGACAGTCTGTTCTGATCCGGTTGAGGGCCGCCGATCCATTCGCCGGTGCGGCGGTAGGGTTTTGGCGTGTCGGATCCGATTCCACGATTGCTGTTCGTCCATGCCCACCCCGATGACGAGACTCTGACGACTGGGGCGACGATCGCCCACTACGCCGCCCGCGGCGCCGACGTGCGTGTGGTGACCTGCACGCTGGGGGAGGAGGGCGAGGTCATCGGGGACCGTTGGGCGCATCTGACGGTGGACGGCGCCGACCAACTGGGCGGGTATCGGATCGGTGAGCTGACCGCGGCGCTGCGGGCGCTGGGAGTCGGCCCCCCGGCGTTTCTCGGCGGCGCGGGACGCTGGCGTGACTCGGGGATGACCGGCACCCCGGCGCGCCGGCAGCAGCGGTTCATCGACGCCGACGACGCCGACACCGTTGCGGCGCTGGCGGCCATCGTCCGGACGCTGCGCCCGCACGTGGTCGTCAGCTACGACCCGAACGGCGGGTACGGCCATCCCGACCACGTACACGCCCATCACGTCACCACAGCGGCGCTGGCCGCAGCGGCAGAGGATGGCTCCGAGCCGGGGTGGTCCACGCCGAAGTTCTACTGGACGGTGACCGCCGGCAGCGCCCGGCGAGCCGCCCTTGCAGAGCTTGGGGACGCCGATCGGCTCTCGCATTGGACGGCGGCCGACGCGCCGGATGAGCATGCGGTCGGGGACTTCCCCGACGACCGGATCGATGCGGTGATCGAGGCCGCGGAGACCCGCGCGGCGAAGGTCGCTGCCATGAGGGCTCACGCCACCCAGATCACCGTCGGGCCGACCGGCCGCGCGTTCGCATTGTCGAACAACGTGGTCCAGCCGATTTCGGACGCCGAGCATTACGTCCTGGTCGCCGGTGATCCCGGACCGCGCGACGGCCGGGGATGGGAAACCGATCTGCTGGCCGGACTTCGCCTCGATGACGACGGCCACAGGGTAGGCTCCTGCTGAGCAGTTTCTGTAGAGGCAATGACTTAGGTGGTTTAGGCATGGATCCCGATCTGGACCCGAACTTGGAGCACTGGCAGTGGTGGCTCGACAGCTATCAGTGGATGGTCGGTTCGTTGGTCAGCCAGCTGGAGAGCATCCCCACTTGAGTTCCGTCGCGTCGCTCACCGAGCCCGCGATGCCCACCGATACGCCGGCATTCAATTTCGTCGTGCTGGCGCTGCTTGCCCTCGATGGCGCGCTCTGCGCCGTGGCCACCGCGCTGCTGCTACCCGCCCACATAGGTGCCATTCCCGTTCCGCTCAGTGCCCTGATCGGGGGCCTGGTCAACGCCGGTCTGGTGTGGGTGGCACAGCGCTGCACCATGTCGCTGCGGTTGGCGGTGCTGCCGCTGTGGACCTGGTTGTTGGCTATCGCATTGATGACCCTTGGTGGTCCGGGGGACGACCTGATCTTCGCTGACCGTGGCGTGATGGCCTATGGCGTGCTGCTGATGATCGTGCTGGGCAGCGCGCCGCCCGCGTGGGTGCTGTGGCGGCGTCGCCAGGCGCTGGCCGTCGGAGACATTTCAGACGGCCAGGCCTGACAGGACGAGGTCCTACGCCGGCGTGCTGGCCTAAATGAGCATGTCCAGCAGCGCCGCACCGGCGGCCTGGAACGCGTCGCCGAGGTCGCCCACGTCTCCCACTTCCAGTGCGTCGACGCTCAGTGCCGTGTCGGGCAGGCTGAAGTCCGCGAGTCCCGGCAGTTGCGACAGCTCGACGGGCAACCCAGGGTCGGTGGCCTCGGAAAGGTACGGGTAGTAGGGGTAGTAGATCGTGCCCACAAGGAACGGCCAAATGAGCTGCTCGACTAGGTTGATCGGAGTCCATATCAGTGATGCCGCCAGCGAACCGACGATCGGAACCCAGCTCAGTGGTGACAGCAGCACGGACACCACGCTGTTGAAGGCGTATATCACCTCTGCAAAGAAATACCCGAGCCCGAAGAAGCCGGCCGCCGCGTCGCCGGCGACCTCCGACAGCTCGGTTGATCCGAGGGATCCCAGCAGGTCTGGCACCAGAGATTCCAGCAGATCGGCGGGCACTACCTCTGCGGTCAAGACCACCGGGTGGAGTTGGACTTCGGCGCGCGGCAGGACCGGGGTGACTGCCGGGCTGGCCGCGAGGCATGTTGCCGCGACCAGGGGTGCAAACCAAGGTAATGCTGAGGTCTTCATGATAACTCCTTCGCAGTTTGGCCTAGTAAATAACGGTTCTCAATCAGTGTCAAGAAGTCCGCTTTATCGGATCATTCGACAGGTAATCGGGCGTGGCTCCCATGTAGCGGCTGAATGGGCGGGCTATTTCGGGCCCGTTGTGAGCTGCGGGGCCGTGATGGCCGTGTTTACCGGCTGTGAAAACCTCAGGTATTGGGCACGGTGGCGTGCGGCGTCCGCGGCGCTGGGCTGTTTACGGATCTTGGCTCCACCCGCGTAAGCGCACCTTGGCTGGCGACCTGGATGCCGCTTGCGGGTCTGAAAGGTATTGGCGAACCGGAGGCCGCTTGCGGGGTCTGGAAAGGTATGGGGGTGTGGGGAATGAACAGCGGACGGTTCCGAGTTGTGGTGATGTGACACTTACCCCGGAGCTGCCTGATTCATCGCGCGAAGTGGTCGCGCCGCCAGCAGGTCGGAGTGCCCTGCGCCGGGTGCTGCGGCGGGCCCGCGACGGCGTGCTCCTCAATGTCGAGGAAACCGCGATCGCCATGAGCGCGCGGGGCAGCGACCTGGCCGACCTGTGTGCGAGCGCTGCCCGGGTACGAGACGCCGGTCTGGTGTCGGGAGGTCGGCGCGGACCGGGCGGACGGCTGCCGGTCAGCTACTCGCGCAAGGTGTTCATCCCGGTCACCCACCTGTGCCGCGACACTTGCCACTACTGCACCTTCGTCACCGTGCCCGGCGTGCTGCGAGCGCAGGGCAAGCAGATGTTCCTGGGTCCCGACGAGATCCTCGATATCGCCCGCCGCGGTGCCGAGATGGGTTGCAAGGAGGCGCTGTTCACGCTGGGCGACCGGCCCGAGGACCGCTGGTCCGAGGCACGACAGTGGCTCGACGAGCGCGGTTATGACAGCACCCTGGCCTACGTACGGGCGATGGCCATCCGGGTGCTGGAAGAGACCGGCCTGCTGCCGCACCTGAACCCAGGGGTGATGAGCTGGTCGGAGATGTCGCGGCTCAAGCCGGTGGCGCCGTCGATGGGCATGATGCTTGAGACCACGTCCCGGCGACTATTTGAGACCAAAGGCCTGGCGCACTACGGCAGTCCGGACAAAGATCCCGTGGTTCGCCTGCGCACGCTGGCCGACGCGGGCCGACTCTCGATCCCGTTCACCACCGGCCTGCTGGTCGGCATCGGCGAGACGCTCGCCGAGCGTGCCGACACCTTGCACGCGATCCGCAAGGTGCACAAAGAGTTCGGGCACATCCAGGAAGTCATCGTGCAGAACTTCCGGGCCAAGGAGCACACCGCGATGGCGGCGGTGCCCGACACCGGTTTCGAGGACTTCTTGGCCACGGTGGCGGTCACCCGGCTGGTACTGGGCCCCAAGATGCGGGTGCAGGCACCGCCCAACCTGGTCTCTGCCGAGGAATGCCTGGCGCTGATCGGCGCCGGGGTCGACGACTGGGGCGGGGTTTCCCCGCTGACGCCTGACCACGTCAACCCGGAACGCCCCTGGCCGGCGCTGGACGACCTGGCCGCGATCACGCAGCAAGCCGGCTACGACCTGGTGCAGCGGCTCACCGCTCAGCCCGACTACGTGCTGGCCGGTGCGGCGTGGATCGACCCGCGGGTGCGCCCGCACGTTGCGGCGCTGGCCGACCCGGACAGCGGCTGGGCCCGGGACGTCAATCCGGTCGGGCTGGCCTGGCAGGAGCCCGACGAGGTGCAGTCGGCCGGGCGGATCGATCTGCACACCGCGATCGACGTCGACGGCCGGGCCACCGACACCCGCAGTGATCTGGGCAGCGCATTCGGGGACTGGGAGTCCATCTGTGAGCAGATCAATGACCTGGCAGCCCGTGCCCCAGAGCGCGTCGACACCGATGTACTGGCCGCGCTGCGCTCGGCCGAACGCGACCCGGCCGGCTGCACCGACGCCGAGTATCTGGCATTGGCCACCGCGGATGGTCCGGCTATGGATGCTGTTGCCGCACTGGCTGATTCACTGCGGCGCGACGCCGTCGGCGATGACGTGACGTATGTGGTCAACCGCAACATCAACTTCACCAACATCTGCTACGTCGGCTGCCGGTTCTGTGCCTTCGCCCAGCGCAAGGGGGACGCGGACGCGTTTTCGCTGTCGAACGCCGAGGTCGGCGAACGTGCCTACGAGGCGCATCTGGCCGGCGCCACCGAGGTCTGCATGCAGGGCGGTATCGACCCGGAGCTACCGGTCACCGGTTATGCCGATCTGGTCCGCGCGGTCAAGGCTCGGGTGCCGTCGATGCACGTGCACGCGTTCTCGCCGATGGAGATCACCAATGGGGTGTCCAAGAGCGGCTTGAGCATTCGGGAGTGGCTGATCAGCCTGCGCGAGGCGGGCCTGGGCAGCATTCCGGGCACCGCCGCCGAAATCCTCGACGACGAGATCCGCTGGGTGCTCACCAAAGGCAAGCTGCCGACCTCGATGTGGGTGGAGGTGGTCAGCACCGCGCATGAGGTGGGCCTGCGATCCAGCTCGACCATGATGTACGGCCACATCGACTCCCCGCGGCACTGGGTCGGACACCTGCGGGTGCTGCGCGACATCCAGGACCGCACCGGTGGTTTCACCGAATTTGTGCCGTTGCCATTCGTGCATCAGAGTTCGCCGCTGTACCTGGCCGGCGGCGCGCGGCCCGGCCCGAGCCATCGCGATAACCGCGCGGTACATGCGTTGGCGCGGATCATGTTGCACGGCCGCATCCCCAACATCCAGACCAGCTGGGTCAAGTTGGGGGTGGAGCGCACCCAGGTGATGCTCAACGGCGGCGCCAACGACCTGGGCGGCACGCTGATGGAGGAGACCATCTCGCGGATGGCCGGCTCCGAGCACGGATCGGCCAAGACGATTGCGGAGTTGACGTCGATCGCCGAGGGCATTGGGCGCCCGGCCCGCCAGCGCAGCACCGACTACGCACCGCTGCCGGCCTGACTGCCTCCTCCGTGAGATTGCGCTCCTCCGTGACATTGCGGCCAGGGTCGTGCAGTCCGTCCGAATCGCAGCCGTCAGTGCAATCTCGGCCGGGGCTGCCTATAGGCGGGCCGCCAGCTCGGTGCCCTGCTTGATGGCCCGCTTGGCATCCAGTTCGGCGGCCAGCGCCGCGCCACCGATGATGTGCGGTGTCATGCCGCGCGACCGCAATCCGTCCTCAAGGTCGCGCACCGACTCCTGACCGGCGCAGATCACCACGTTGTCCACCGCCAACACCTGCGGGCGTGACTTGTTCGGGCCGTAGCTGATGTGCAACCCGTCATCATCGATGCGGTCGTAGTTCACCCCGGAGAGCTGCTGGACGTTCTTGGCCTTCACCGATGCCCGATGCACCCAACCGCTGGTCTTGCCCAACTTGCGGCCTTGAGCTCCTGCGGTGCGGGCCAACAGATAGACCTGGCGGGCCGGCGGTGCGGGGTCCGGCGGCAGCAGCGCACCCCTGGCCTCCCACGGTTCGGCGGCACCCCACTCGGCCTTCCACTCCTTGAGGTGCAGCGTCGGCGAGGAGTCGGGTGAATCCAGGACCAGGAATTCACTGACGTCGAACCCGATCCCGCCGGCCCCCACCACCGCCACCGAGGAGCCCACCGGCCGGCCCGCGATCGCCTCGGCATACGACATCACCATCGGATGCTCGATGCCCGGGATCTGGGGGATCCGCGGTTTGACCCCAGTGGCCAGCACCACTTCGTCGAAGCCGGTCAACTCGCCGACCCCAGCCCGGCTGCCCACGCGTAGCGTCACCGCGTACTTGTCCAGCATGGTGGCGTAGTAGCGGATCGTTTCGGCGAACTCTTCCTTTCCGGGAATTCTTCTGGCCAAGTCGAATTGGCCGCCGATGAAGCCATTCGCCTCGAACAGGGTCACCTCGTGGCCGCGTTCGGCGGCCGACACCGCCGCGGACAACCCGGCCGGCCCGGCGCCCACCACCGCGATGCGCCGGCGCCGCCGCGTCGGGCCGAGCACCAGCGTGGTCTCATGACCGGCTCGGGGGTTGACCAGGCAGGAGACCTTCTTGTGCACGAAGGCGTGGTCCAGGCAGGCCTGATTGCATGCGATGCAGGTATTGATCTCATCGGCACGGCCGTCGGCGGCTTTGCGCACCCAGTCCGGGTCGGCCAGCATCGGGCGGGCCATCGAGATCAGGCGCACCGATGTCTCGGCGAGGATCTGCTCGGCGGCCTGCGGCATGTTGATCCGATTGGAGGCCACCACCGGGATCGTGACGTGATCGGCGACGGCGCTGCTGATGTTGACGAAGGCGCTATTGGGAACCGAAGTCACGATGGTCGGCACCCGAGCTTCGTGCCAGCCGAAGCCGGAGTTGATCAGGGTGGCGCCGGCTTCCTCGACTTCGGTTGCCAGCGAGAGGATTTCCTCCCAGCTCTGGCCATCCTCCACATAGTCGGCCATCGACAACCGATAGCAGATGATGAAGTCGTCGCCGACGGCCGCGCGCGTTTGAGCCACGACCTGCACCGGGAAGCGGCGGCGGTTGGCGGCAGAACCGCCGTAGCCGTCGGATCGTCTGTTCGTGCGCGCCGCCAGGAACTGGTTCAGCAGGTAGCCTTCGCTGCCCATGATCTCCACGCCGTCATAACCCGCTTCGCGAGCCAGCTCGGCGGCTCGGGCGAAGTCGGCGATCGTCGACTCGACCCCGCGGGTAGACAACGCCCTCGGCCGGAACGGGTTGATCGGTGCCTTGATGCTCGACGCGCTGACTGAAAACGGATGGTAGGCATAGCGTCCCGCGTGCAGAAGCTGCAGCGCGATCTTGCCGCCGGCATCGTGCACGGCGTCGGTGATGCGCCGATGGCGTCGCGCGTCGGCGCGAGTGGTCATTGCCGAGGCGAACGGCAGCAGCCATCCCGACCGGTTCGGGGCGTATCCGCCGGTGATCATCAGCCCTACGCCGCCGCGGGCACGCGTCGCGAAGTACTCGGCCAGTTTGGCGGTGTCGCCGGCGCGGTCTTCCAGGCCGGTGTGCATCGAACCCATGACCACCCGGTTCGGCAGGGTTGTGAAACCCAGGTCCAGCGGGGACATCAAGAGCGGGTATGGATTGCTGGATTCTGTTGTCACAGTCAGCCCTTCAACTCAGTGCCTGTTCAACCTCGTCGAGCCAGTCGATTGCGCTCTCCTCCGCGCGAATGCCGCCGCGCAACACCAGGTATTGATGGAGCGCGGCGCCCGTCAGCGAGCGCGGATCCGGGAACTGCTTCTTCTCAAGGGCGCGGTAGATGTCCAAGCGCTCGCCACGTTCGGCGCGCAGATCCACAGCCTGCCCGCGCACCGTGGCGCGTTCGGTGTCGCCGGCGCCGCGAATCTTGACCGCCAGTTCGCGCAGACGGTTGTCCACCACCGAGCTTCCGCGCCCGGCCAGGGGGGCCGCGATCCAGCGGGCCAGTTCCGCACGGCCGGCCTCGGTCACGGTGTAGACCTTTTTGTCCGGGCGGCCCTGCTGGGCCACCTCGGTGACCTGTACCCAGCCGTCGGCCTCCATGGCTCGCAGCGTCCGGTAGATCTGCTGGTGGGTGGCGCTCCAGAAATAGCCGATCGAGCGGTCGAAACGGTGCGCGAGCTCATAGCCCGAACCCGACTGCTCGCTCAGGGACACCAGGATCGCGTGCGGAAGTGCCACGTGGGGAGCATAGGCAGCCATGACCATCCTATGCAACTTGTTGCACAGCAACTGAGTGCATAGGCCCGGTGATCGCAAGCGCGGCGGAGCCGGCTGCTGCGCGTCGCCGCGGTAGCTGACTGGGCCGTGGTGGTCGCGTCGCCGCACCGGGCTCTACTATCAGGACCGATGAATCCGCCCTGCGTCGCCGCAGCCTCGTGAGTCCCGTGCGCGGCGGCAGATCGGCCGCACTGCCGACATTTCCGTGGGACACCCTGGCCGAGGCGACGGCGCTGGCCAAGGCGCACCCCGGCGGCATCGTGGACCTGTCTGTCGGCACCCCGGTCGACCCGGTCGCCCCGATCATCCGCGAGGCACTGGCTGCGGCATCCTCGGCGCCCGGGTATCCCACCACCGCCGGCACTGCGGCGCTGCGCTCCTCGGCGGTCGCCGCGCTGCAACGGCGCTATGGGATCACCGGCCTGTCCGAGTCGGCGGTGCTACCCGTCATCGGCACCAAAGAACTCATCGCCTGGCTGCCGAGCCTGCTCGGCCTCGGCGACCAGCACGCGGTCGTGGTCCCCGAACTGGCCTACCCGACCTACGAAGTGGGCGCCCGGCTGGCCGGGGCCCCATGGGTGCGCAGTGATACCCCGCAACTGCTCGACGGTCCGCCGCCGGCCCTGGTGTACCTGAATTCGCCGAGCAACCCGACCGGGGCGATCGCGACCGCCGACGAGCTGCGCGCTGTCGTGGCCTGGGCGCGCGAGCACGACGTCCTGGTGGTCTCCGATGAGTGCTACCTGGGGCTGGGCTGGGACTCCGAGCCGCGGTCGGTGCTGCATCCGGAGGTGTGCGACGGCGATCACCGCGGCCTGCTGGCGGTGCATTCGCTGTCGAAGACCTCCTCGCTGGCGGGCTACCGCGCCGGGTTCGTCGCCGGTGACGCCGCGGTGGTGGCCGAACTGCTCGCGGTACGCAAACACGCCGGGATGATGGTGCCCACCCCGATTCAGGCGGCCATGGTCGCCGCCCTCGACGACGACGCCCACGAGCAGCAGCAGCGTGATCGCTACGCCCGCCGCCGGGCGACGCTGCTTCCGGCGATGCAGGCGGCCGGTTTCACCATCGAGTTGTCGCAAGGCGGGCTCTACTTGTGGGCCACCCGCGGCGAGCCCTGTCGCAACACCGTCGACTGGCTGGCCCAGCGCGGCGTCCTGGTGGCGCCCGGCGAGTTCTACGGACCGGCCGGCGCGCAGTACGTGCGGGTGGCGCTCACCGGCACCGACGAGCGGATCGCCGCGGCGGCGGCCCGGCTGGGTTAGCCGGCCGGCGCCCCGCATTCGCCGGTGAGAATCCGCTCGATCGCGTCGTGCTCCGCCTGCGTCACCCACAGGCCGTAGCCGGACTTCACCGCGACGATCCGGGAGACGTAGGCGCAGCGGTAGGACTTGTTGGGCGGCAGCCAGGTGGCGGCGTCGCCGTCGCCCTTCTGCTCGTTGATCGGCCCGCTGGTGGCCTGCAGGTTCAGCGGATCGTTGGCGAAGTTGCGGCGGGTGAGCTCATCCCAGCCCTGGGCGCCCTTCTGCCAGGCATCCGACAACGCCACGACATGGTCGATCTGCACCGCCTGGGAAGTACCCCGACCGCGCTGGAAAGCGATCGCGGTGCCGGTGTAGGGATCGTTCAAGACACCGGATGTCACCACGCAGTCGGTGGTGCCCGGCTTGATCTCGATGTCGACCAGGTCGCGGCGCAGGATGTCGTTGCGGGTGTCGCAGCCGTTGTGTCCCCCGGGCACCGTGACGTCGTCGCTCCACGCTTGGCCGAACAGGCCGCGCGAGTAGCCGGTCTTGGGCGCGCGGCCCTTGATCGGCAGCGCGTCGAGCATGGCCAGCTCGGCCGATCCGTCGGCCGCACCGACCGGAACCGGGTCCGCGCTGGCGGGCGGTGCCGCGATCAGCAGGGCCGCCGTGAGCGCGGCAAGGCAGGCCGGCCACCTGCGTCGCTGGTCGACCATGGCACCTCCACTCCCGGCGGTTCAGCGAGGCTGGGACCGCCGCATCAACCCCGTGAACAGTCGGGGACGCTACCAAACTGCCCCGACACGATCGATGCGTGCTCGCCGCCGCGCACCATAGGCTGAGCGGATGCGCATCCATCCCGAGGTCGCGGAGGCGCTGGACGCCGGTCGGGCCGTGGTGGCGCTGGAGAGCACGATCATCAGCCATGGTCTGCCGCGTCCGGACAACCTGCGCATTGCACGCGCCATCGAGCACGCCGTGCGCTCGGCGGGCGCGGTACCGGCCACCATCGCGATCATCGACGGCCAGCCGCACATCGGCCTCGACGACGACGCGCTGCACCGCATCGCCAGCGGGACCACCACGATCAAGGTCAGTGTCCGCGAGATCGCGATGCTGGCCGCGGTGGCCGGCGACGGCGCGACGACGGTCGCCGCGACCGCGCACCTGGCGGCGGCGGCCGGCATCACGGTGTTCGCCACCGGTGGGTTGGGCGGTGTGCATCGCGGCGCGCGGGACAGCTACGACGAGTCCGCGGATCTGACCACGCTGTCGCGCACCCCGGTGCTGGTGGTGTGTTCGGGAGTGAAATCGATCCTGGACATCGGTGCCACGTTGGAGCGGCTGGAGACGCTGTCGGTCGGGGTGATCGGCTACCGCACCGACCGCTTTCCGGCCTTTTACCTCGCCGACTCCGGCCATCCGCTCGGCTGGTGGGTCCAGACGCCCAAACAGGCTGCCGCGGTGCTGCGGGCCCGTGACCGGCTGGGCACCGACGGCGGGCTGGTAGTGGCCAACCCGATTCCCGCCGACGCCGAGCTGGACCGCGAACTGCACGACAGGGTGCTGGCCGAAGGATTGGCCGCCGCCCGGGCCGCGGACATCCAAGGCAAGGACGTCACACCGTTCCTGCTGGACTACTTCCACCGCGAGACGCACGGCGCGTCGGTGGCCGCCAATGTCGCACTGGTGCTGGCCAATGCGCGGGTGGCCGCCGAGATCGCCGTGGCCTATGCGGGTCACTAGGACCCGTTGTCAGGTCAGCGGCCGATCACCCTGGCGATGCACATATCCGGTTCGACGAACGGTTCCAACTCTGCGCTGCCGCCGGGGGCGTTCTCGGCGTTGAGCAGGCCACGCAGCAGGCCCCGGTGCATGGCGCAGCTGACCTCGGGGTGTTCCCGCGCCAAGTCGCGGACCGGGCACGCGTGCAGCAGGATCGTGCGCGGGCTGTCGTCTGCACCGTCTTCGGTCGCCGCGGTCAGTTCCGCACCGAACCCCATCCGCGCGAAAATCCCCGCGATCCGGTCCGCGCACTCGTCGATGCTGGGGTCGGGCGTCGATCCGTTCCGCGTGACGGGTCCCTCGGCGGCGGAGTCGTCGGATGCCAGGATCCGGTCGGCCCAACGCTGGCCCGCCCGTTCGGCACGCTCCTGGCGTTCGGCGGCGGTCTCGCCGAGCTCCATGGCCAAGATCTCGGCCAGGCTGCGGTAGTCCAGCCGGTCACGCACCGCCACATAGCCGGTGCGGGGTCGCCCGACGCCGTCACGTTTGATCCGGGTCCGGGCGACTGTCCCGTCCTCACACAAGGCATCGAGGTGGAAGCGCACCGTGGTGACGTGCAGGTGCATCCGCTCGGCGAGCTCGGCGGCGTCGACTGCACCACTGGCAGCGCCCACCAACCGCAGCACCCGATCGCGTTGCTGGTTGCGCGGCAACCGCTGACCGCGAGCTGCGGCCTGCCGCTGGACGGACTGGTCGTACATGGGAGTGCCTCTCCATGAGGAGTTGCCCTTAAATTTAAGGGAACTGATTCGTTGATACCACTTGTGGCGGTCGGCCGCCGTTCGGCAGCTCGGCTGGGCTCGCGCCGCGGACCGGGTAACGTCCCCCAGATGCTGCTGACCTCGCTGGTTGCTGACGGCTCGAACGCCTCGGACATCGCTGATGCGGTGCGTATCGGCGACACCCTCCTGAGCCGTGCCGAGTTGAGTGCCGCTTCCGCGGCAGTGTTGAAAGACCTTGCCGGGGCGCCGACGGTCGCGGTGCTGGCGACCCCCACGGCGCAGACCGTGCTGGCGGTCACCGGCTGTCTGCTCGCGGGGGTTCCGGTGGTTCCGGTCCCCGCTGACGTCGGCGTCGCCGAACGCCAGCACATTCTGCGTGACTCGGGAGCGCAAGCCTGGCTGGGGGAGCGCCCCGATGACCTCGCCGGCCTGCCGCACTTCCCGGCGCGCGCCGGATCGTCTCCTTCGTCGAGCCTCGCTGAACCGCCGGGTCCGAGCGGCGGTCCCAGCTTCGCCTCTCCTTCGTCGAGCCTCGCTGAACCGCCGGG
>NZ_JRMM01000120.1:0-13491 GCF_000972905.1 Mycobacterium sp. UM_Kg27 | reverse complement strand
TCAGCGCAAGCTGATCGGCGGCCAGGAAGACCAGCTCATCGACATCGCACTGGAAATCCAGCGAGAGCGGGCCACGAAATAACCGCAGCGCTTGGAGATCCGGACCCCGACACCGCGACGGGCGGCGTCCGGCGTTAGCGTGTCTAAAGACTTTCGGGAGCTTTGAGGAGACATATGCCGACCGAGTTGAGCCACGACGAGACGCTGCGCGAGGTCACCACCGAGCAGGGGGTGCTGCGCTACCACGAGGCCGGTGACGGCCCGACACTGCTGTTGCTGCACGGCTCCGGGCCGGGCGTGACCGGATGGCGCAACTACCGTGGCGTGCTGCCCGCGTTCGCCGAGCACTTCCGCTGCCTGGTGCTGGAGTTCCCCGGATTCGGGGTCAGCGACGACTTCGGCGGGCACCCCATGGTGACCGCGTTCGGCGCGGTGCCGGCCTTCGTCGAAGCGCTGGGCCTGGACCAATTCAGCATCGTGGGCAACTCGATGGGCGGCGGCGTCGGCATCGGCTACGCGATCGGCAACCCCGACAAGGTGAGCAAGCTGGTCACCATCGGTGGCATCGGCACCAACCTGCTCAGCCCGGGGCCGGCCGAGGGTATTCGGTTGCTGCAGGACTTCGTCGACAACCCCAGTCGCGACGCGCTGGTGCGCTGGCTGCACTCGATGGTCTACGACCCGTCGGTGATCACCGAAGAGTTGATCGAGGAGCGGTGGGCACTGGCCACCGACCCGGACACCCTGGCCAGCGCCCGGCTCATGTACGGCAAAGAGTCCTTCGCCAACATGGTGAAGATGATGCAGGCGTCCAAGGGGCCGCTGCCGTGGGCGATGATGCACCGACTGAAGACGCCGACGCTGGTCACCTGGGGCCGTGATGACCGGGTCAGCCCGCTGGACATGGCGCTGATCCCGATGCGGACCATTCCCGACGCCGAGGTGCACGTGTTCCCCAACTGCGGGCACTGGACCATGATCGAGGCCAAGGACGCCTTTACCCGCGTGGTGCTGGAGTACCTGACCCGCGACTAGTCGGCGGGGCCGACTGGTTGCCTGCCCGGGCGAATCGCTGCGCTGGGTCGTGCGCTGGGGTTAGTGCGCGATTTCGGCGTCTGCCGACCAGACGACATCGACAGCGTCGGCTCGCACCTCCCGTCGGCTCGAGTCCGGCGGGGAGCGGGAGATTGGACGGCATCACACCGTCGTACAATCGCCATGGCTCATAGAGCCGGCCCCGGCCGCGTTAGCTCAGTTGGTAGAGCGTCGCTCTTGTAAAGCGGATGTCGAGAGTTCGAGTCTCTCACGCGGCTCCATTCCTGTCGGTCCTGGGAATAGCGTCGCCTTGTGTCGGGGACCTGTCTCGGATGCGGCGTCGCTAAAGCCAGGAATAGCGGCAGGGGCGCTACTACCGGCGACAGCGGTACGCCGATGGCCGGTCCTATTGAGGCTCCGGCCTCCGGAGCGTTGCGGTCAACGGGCTCAACCCTGCGGATCGGTCGGGTCCTGGTCGATCACCCGCTGGGAGCGCACCGGCCGGGCCGACGAGCGCCGGCTGGACCGGCGAGGCAGCAGCGGGATGCGTTCGGCGATGTTGCTCAGCGGATTGACCACCAGCGTCAGCGCGATCACCGCCTCCTGCAGGGTCTCGATCGCTGGCTCCAGAGCTTCCATGCCGGGGGCCAGCCGGCTCAACGTGTCGGCGACACCGGCGAGCTGCTCCAAGGGTCCGTTACGGGCGGTCAGCTTGTCGATCAGTCCGCCTTCGGCCAGCAGCCGGTCGGCCAGGCCGTCTTCGGCCAGCAGTCGTTCGATCAGCCCGTCCTCGTCGGTCAGCTGATCCACCAGGCCGCCGGGCTGCAGGGCCCGCTGTAGCCCGCCGCCCTCGGCGGTGAGCCGGTCGATCACTCCGCCCGGCCCGGTCAGTTGGTCGACCAGGCCGCCCGGCGCCAGCAGTCGGTCGACCGGCCCACCCGGCGCCAGCGCACGGCCCAGCGGCGCGTCGTCGTCCATCAACTTGGCCAGCCGGTTGGCCCGGGCGAGGGTGTCGTCCAAGCCCAGCATCTGCGCCATCGAGCTGTTCGAGCCCTGCTTTCCGGCGTCGCCGAGGGTCTGTCGAGCCAGTCCGAGCGCCGTTGTAGCGACACCGAGACCGGCGTCGGCGATCGACAGGCCGACGCGCGCCGGGGCGGTGGACACGGCAATAAGCTGTTTGACCAGGCTCACGAGGCCAGTGTAGGGGGCATGGGGAGCGCGCATCAGCTAGATTGATTGCCAGTAAACATACAGCCGATATCCAGGTGGTTTTCACCGGACCGCGAGGGAATTGACGCTATGGGAGCAACAGCTGCGCATGACGCTGCACCGGAGGCCCGCGTTCTCATCGTCGACGACGAAACGAACATCGTCGAGCTACTGTCGGTCAGCCTCAAATTCCAGGGGTTCGAGGTCTACACCGCTTCCAGCGGGCCTGCGGCGCTGGACCGCGCGCGCGAGGTCCGGCCGGACGCGGTGATCCTGGACGTGATGATGCCGGGCATGGACGGCTTCGGGGTATTGCGCCGTCTGCGCGCCGACGGCATCGACGCGCCGGCGCTGTTCTTGACCGCGCGCGACTCGCTGCAGGACAAGATCACCGGGCTGACGCTCGGCGGCGACGACTACGTGACCAAGCCGTTCAGCCTGGAAGAGGTGGTGGCGCGGCTGCGGGTCATCCTGCGCCGGGCCGGCAAGGGCGCCCAGGAGCCGCGCAACTCCCGGCTGGCGTTCGCCGACATCGAACTCGATGAGGACACCCACGAAGTGTGGAAGTCCGGCCAGCCGGTCTCGTTGTCGCCCACCGAGTTCACGCTGTTGCGCTACTTTGTGATCAATGCCGGCACGGTGCTGAGCAAGCCGAAGATTCTTGATCACGTCTGGCGCTACGACTTCGGTGGCGACGTCAATGTGGTGGAGTCTTACGTTTCCTACCTACGGCGCAAGATCGACACCGGCGAAAAGCGCCTGTTGCACACGCTGCGTGGAGTCGGTTATGTGTTGCGCGAGCCGCGATGAACGCTAGCCGCGACGAACGACTGTGGCCGGTGAGGGCCGGAAACGGATTATAGGTCGACACAGATGGGGACGGTCAAACCCCTTCGGGACATCTTGCCGCTGAAAGTCAGCCTGGTGGCCGCCACCCTGGCGATGGTGGCTATCGGGTTGCTGGCGCAGGGGTATGCCGTGACCACGATCTTGCGGCACCGGCTGATCGGCAGGATCGACGCCACGCTCATCGACGCCGCCCACGGCTGGGCGCTGGAACAGCGCGGGCGGCTGCCGTCGAGGGAGGGCGAGGACCCCAGCCCCGGCCGGCCGCCGACGAGCTTCTACGTTCGCGACGTCGACCCCGACGGCAGCATCTGGACCGTCGTCAATGACCAGAACGCCGAGCCGTTGCTGCCCCCGGACAACGACGTGGGATCGGTGCCGATCACCATCGGCTCCGTCGACGGGTCGGGCGTGCAGTGGCGGGCGTTGTCGGTGCACGGCGAGAACGGCAGGCTGATCACCGTGGCCAGGGATCTGTCCGATCCCCGGGCCACGCTGCGTTACCTGGCCTGGTGGCGGGTGACGATCGGCGTCGGGGTGCTGCTGGTGCTGGGCGCCGCCGGCTATGTGGTGGTGAACCGCAGCCTGCGGCCGCTGGCCGAGGTCGAACGGACGGCGGCGGCAATCGCTGCCGGTCAGTTGGACAGTCGGGTGCCCGAACGTGATCCGCGTACCGAAGTCGGACGGCTCACGTTGGCGCTCAACGGCATGCTGGCGCAGATCCAGGAGGCAGTGGCCTCTTCGGCGGCCTCGGCGGAGAGCGCGCGCATCTCCGAGGAGCGGATGCGGCGGTTCATCACCGATGCCAGCCACGAACTGCGCACCCCGCTGACCACGATTCGCGGCTTCGCCGAGTTGTACCGGCAGGGCGCGGCCCGCGATGTGGAACTACTGATGTCGCGCATCGAAAGCGAAGCGCGCCGGATGGGGCTGCTCGTCGAGGACCTGCTACTGCTGGCCAGAACCGATGCTCAGCGTCCGTTGGAGAGGCACTGGGTCGACCTGTTGGTGTTGGCCACCGACGCGGTGCACGACGCGCGGGCCATCGCACCGAATCGCGCCGTCGAACTCGAGGTCTTCGACGGCCCCGGCACTCCAGAGGTGCTCGGCGACGAAGCCCGGCTGCGGCAGGTGCTGAGCAACCTGGTCTCCAATGCGCTGCAGCACACTCCGGACGACACCGCGATCACCGTGCGGGTCGGCACCGAGGGCGACGACGCCATCCTCGAGGTCATCGACCAGGGGCCCGGGATGAGCGAGCAGGATGTGGAGCGGGCCTTCGAACGGTTCTTCCGGACCGACTCGTCGCGGGCGCGAGCCAGCGGCGGTACCGGGCTGGGGCTGTCGATCGTCGACTCGCTGACCCGGGCGCACCACGGCTCGGTGACCGTCAGCTCTCCGCCGGGCCAGGGCTGCACTTTCCGGGTATCACTGCCCCGTCAAGCGGACACCTCAGCCCGCGCGGCTGAGGTGCCCGCTGAGATCGTCTGACTCTCAGCCCAGTTCGGCCAGTGCGGCCTTAATCTTTACCTGCGCCTCATCGAGCGATTCCGCGGGCGGATTGCGATCCACCCCGGCGAAACCGAAGTCGGACAGGCTGCGCGTCGGAAAAACGTGGACATGCAGGTGAGGAACTTCTAGGCCGGCGATGATCATGCCGGCCCGTTCGGTGTCGAAGGCGCGGCACACCGCTTTGCCGATCTTCTGCGCCACGGCCATCACCTGGGCGAAGACGGCGCCGTCGATGTCCTGCCATTGGTCGATTTCGGCGCGGGGCACCACCAGCGTGTGGCCCTGGGTCATCGGCTCGATGGTCAAGAAGGCGACGACGTCGTCGTCCTCGTAGACGAATCTGCCCGGTAGCTCCCGGTTTATGATCTTGGTGAACAAGGTGGTCATGGGATCAGCATATGCACCGAGTGCCAGATTAAAGCGCCGCTGCTGCGTATTATCGAAAACGAGCTGATACCCCTGAATATCCGTAGTGCTGGCTTGCCACGCCAGAGACAGAGGAGATGAGATGTCATCTGTCGCAACATTTCTCAGCAGTCCGAAGGCAGTGGGAACCTGGAGTCTGGATCCGGGGCAGTCAAGCGTCCGATTTGAGAACGGAACCATGTGGGGTGCGCTGAAGGTCCGGGGCGCGTTTACCGAATTCAGCGGCAGCGGCGAGATCAAGGACGACAAGACGGTGACGGGCAGGGTCAATATCAAGGCTGCCTCGATCAACACCGGCCTGGGCACCCGGGACCACGACCTGCGCCGATCGAACTTCTTCAACACCGACCATTACCCGGACATCACCGTGGTGGTTACCGGTGGGGAGCCGGCCGGCGGCGATGTCGCGCGGCTGGACGCCGAACTGACTGTCAAGGGCATCACCGGACCGTTGCCGCTGAAGGTCGAGGTGTCCGCGCTGAACGACGGCGGGGTACGGCTGACCACCGAGACGACCGTCACCCGCAAGCAGTTCGCGGTGGAGGGGAACTTCCTGGGCATGGTCGGCAACAGGACCAAGCTCAAAGCCAGCCTGGTGTTCCGGCCCGACTGATTCTTCGCGACTCTGCGCTGAGAGCGTGCGCTTCTCGCACTTCTTCGCCCTCAGCGCAGAGACTGATGCCTTACCGGTCCGCTGTGCCGTAACGCGGACCCGCTGCGCCCGGCTCCGCCGCGCTAGCGGTCCGCTGTGCCGTAACGCGGACCCGCTGCGCCCGGCTCCGCCGCGCTAGCGGTCCGCGTCGGTGTAGCGGACGATGCCGCGAATGTTCTTGCCGTCCAGCATGTCCTGGTAGCCCTCGTTGATCTGCTCCAGCTTGTACTGGCGGGTCACCATGTCATCGAGGTTCAGCTTGCCGACCTTGTACATCGACAGCAGTTGCGGGATGTCGTACTGCGGGTTGCCGCCACCGAAGATGGTGCCCTGCAGATTCTTTTGCAGCAGCGTCAACATCGCCAGGTTGAGCGTGACCTGGTTGTCCAGCATGGACCCCATCGCGGTGAGCACGCAGGTGCCGCCCTTGGCGGTCAGGACCATGTAGTTGTCGACGTCGGCGCCGTGCACCTCGCCGACGGTGACGATCACCTTGTGCGCCATCAGCCCGGCGGTGACCTCCATCATGCCGCCCATCGCTGCGAAGATGTCGGGGTAGACGTGGGTGGCGCCGAACTTCAGCGCCTGGTCGCGCTTCCAGTCCACCGGGTCGATGACGAAGATGTTGCGGGCTCCGGCATTGACCGCGCCCTGCAGTGCCGACATGCCGACCCCGCCGACACCGACGATCGCGACGTCCTGACCCGGGCGGATGTCGGCGCTGCGGACAGCAGACCCGTAGCCGGTGGTGACGCCGCAGCCGACCAGGCAGGCCACCTCGAACGGAATCGACGGGTCGATCTTCACCACCGAGGACTTGTGCACCACCATCCATGGCGAGAACGTGCCGAGCAGAGTCATCGGGTAGACGCCCTGGCCGCGCGCGGTGACGCGGAAGGTGCCGTCGCTGACCGCCACGCCGTTGAGCAGTCCGGCGCCCAGGTCGCACAGATTGCGCATTCCGGACTGGCAGGTCGGACAGCTGCCACAGGACGGGATGAAGGACAGCACCACGTGGTCGCCGGGCGCGATGTCTTCCACCCCGGGCCCGACTTCGGTGACGATTCCGGCGCCCTCGTGTCCGCCGAGGACCGGGAATCCGGCCATGGGAATGCTGCCGGTCATCAGGTGGTGGTCGGAGTGGCACATACCGGCCGCCTCCATCTGAATCTTGACCTCGTCTTTCTGGGGGTCACCGATCTCGATCTCCTCGACCGACCACGGCTTGTTGAACTCCCAGAGCAACGCACCCTTTGTCTTCACCGCAAACCTGCTTTCCTTTGGAATTTCCGGGACGTCCGGCAGTCCACTGCTCGGAGCCTATAACCCCCTACCGGGCGGCGGGAAGGTTCGTTCGAACCCCCTCGACACACTGGGTCCGCACCGCCTGGTCGCGCGACTGACGACCTAGCCGTGGTAGGCGACCTGTAGATCTTTGACGCCGTTGATCCAGCCGGAACGCAGTCGTTGCGGCTCGGCCAGCTTCGCGATGTCGGGAAGCTGGTTGGCGATCTCGTCGAAGATCAGCCGGATCTCCATCCGGGCCAAGTTGGCGCCGATGCAGTAGTGCGTGCCCTGTCCGCCGAACGCCAGGTGCGGGTTGGGGTCACGCAGGATGTCGAAACTGAACGGCTGGTCGAAGACCTCTTCGTCGTAGTTGGCCGAGCTGTAGAACAACCCGACGCGCTGCCCCTCGGCGATGGCCACGCCGCCCAGTTCGGTATCGACTCGGGCGGTGCGCTGGAAGCAGTGCACCGGGGTCGCCCAGCGCACGATCTCGTCGACGGCGGTCTCGGGACGCGCCCGCTTGTAGAGCTCCCACTGGTCGGGGTTCTCCGCGAACGCGTTGATTCCGTGTGTCATGGCGTTGCGGGTGGTCTCGTTGCCTGCCACCGCCAGCAGGATGACGAAGAACGCGAACTCGGTCTCGCCGAGGGCTTCGCCGTCGATATCGGCCTGGACCAGCCGGGTGACGATGTCGTCGGCCGGGCAGCGTCGCCGCTCCTCGGCCATGGTGTAGGCATAGCCCATCAACTCCGCGTTGGCCATCGCCGGATCAGAGTCGAAATCCGGGTCATCGGTGTTCATGATCGAATTAGTCCAGTGAAACAGCTTCTCCCGATCGGCCTCGGGAACACCGAGCAGATCGGCGATCGCCAACAGCGGCAATTGCATCGCGATGTCGTCGACGAAATTGCCGCTGTCCTTCTCGGCCGCCGCGGCGACGATCTCGCGCGCCGATTGGGCCAGCTTCTCCTCCAGCGCACTCACCGAGCGGGGCGTGAACAGTCGCGACACCAGCTTGCGCAGTCGGGTGTGCTCGGGCGGGTCATGGTTGATCAATAACGCCTTGGTCAGATCCAATTGGTCCGCGGAGATGCCGTCGGGCAGACGCATGACCGCGCCCTTGGCGTTGGTCGACCACACGTCGTTGTCGCGCGAGATCTCTTTGATGTGTTGATGTTTGCTGATGACCCAGTAACCGCCGTCATCGAAGATGTTGCTGTGTGAGGGCTGTTCGTTCCACCAGATCGGCGCGGTCCTGCGCAGCTCAGCGAACTGGGTGATCGGCATACCGTGGAGCAGGACATCCGGGTCGGTGAAATCGAAACCTGAACCGAACGGGCAAGCGGATTGCGTTGATGTCAAGACGAACACCTTTGATTGTCGCTGGAGCATGAACCTCGCTCGGGCATACACATGATGGCTAGGTGTATGACCCAGTGTCAACCGTTTTTGTGCGGAACATCGGTGACCAGACCGCCGTCCATGACGAACTCCGAGCCCGTGGCGTAGGAGGACTCGTCGCTGGCCAAGAAGAGCACGAAGGTGGCCACTTCGTCGGAGGTGCCGGGCCGCCCAAGCGGAATGGTCACCATGTCCTCGGGCAGATGCTCGGTCATCGGGGTGCGGATGAAACCCGGGTGCAGCGAGTTGACCCGAATGTTGTGGCGGGCCAGTTCGAGCGCGGCGGACTTGGTCAGTCCGCGCACCGCCCATTTTGAGGCCACGTAGGGGTGCACCATCGGTGCCCCGCGCAGACCCTCGATCGAGGACACGTTGATGATGGATCCGCCGCCGGCGGCGATCATCGAATCGATGGACGCGCGCATCCCCAGGAATGTGCCGTTGAGATTGACGTCAATGACGTTGTGCCACTGGTCCAGATCGAACTTGCGCAGCGGCCCCAGTGCGACGGTCCCCGCGTTGTTGACCAACACGTTCAGCTTCCCGAACGTCTCTACCGCGGTTTTCACCGCGGCGGCCCACTGCTCCGGGTCCCGGACGTCGAGATGCACATACCGCGCGGCGTCACCCAGTTCTGTCGCGAGCGCCGCGCCTTCCTCGTCCAGCACGTCGCCGATGACCACCTGCGCGCCCTCGCCGACCAGCATTCGGGCGTCGGCCGCGCCCATACCGCGCGCACCCCCGCTGATCAGGGCCACCTTGCCGTCTACCCGCCCCATGCGCATTCCGCCTTTCAGTCCAGTGCTGTTGGTTGTGTTCGGTGTTTCAGCCGCTGGTTCCCGCGATGACGGCGGGCGCGCCGACCAACGGCAGGTCCAGCGTGGTGACGATGCCGGCCGGTGCGGCGATGACCGCTGGAATCGCGTTGACCACGCGACCAACACCGACCGCGATCGCGGCGTAGTTGTGGTCGCCATGCCGGCTGGTGGGGCAGATGTCAACGGTGTAGGACGGTTCGCCGGTGATCTCCACGCGGTAGGAGCCGCCCGGCTGAGCCGGCTGCGCCCAGTCCGGCCGCAGGTCGCTGCGTAGCCGGGTGACGTGCTCAACCACGATCAGGGGCTTGCCGTCGACGATGCCGTTGATCTCGAACTTGAGTGCGGCGACACCGCCTTTGGGGATATGGCCAGCGGCGATATCGAAGGCCTCCGGTGCCGGCTCGCGCTCCGATGAGTCGGTGACGGCGTCCAGGGTCACACCCAGCCCGGCGGCCAGCTCGCGGATTGTCGCCCCCCACGCGATGCTCAAGACGCCTGGCTGCAGTAGCAGCGGTAAGTTGTCGAGCGAATTGCCGAATCCCATCACGTCGAACATGACCTCGGCGCCGTCGTAGGTCGCGTAGTCGGCGATCTCCAGGCAGCGGATCTGCTCAATGCTCTGGCACGTGCTGGCGAAGGCCAGCGGGACCATATCGGTGACGAAGCCCGGATCGACACCGTTGACATATACGCTCGAATTGCCCTGTCGGGCAGCGTCTTCGACGGGCGCAATGAACTTGTCCGGGATGACGCCCCAGGGGTATTGTAGTACCCCCGGGGCGGTTCCGATGACGTTGATGCCCGCGGCCAGCAGTCGGCAGACGTCCTTGAGGGCATCGGGCAGCCGGGTGTCACCCATCGCGCAGTAGACCGCGGCCTCAGGTTTGGCGCCGATGATCGCCTCGAAGTCGTCGGTGGCCGCGATGCCGGTGTGGACGTCGAGACCGGCGAGCGCGCCGGCATCCATGCCCACCTTGGCTGCCGTCGAGACCCACACCCCGGTGAGCTCGTAGGCGGGATTGGTGATCAACCCGGACAGGGCGATGCGTCCGGCATTGCCGGTACCGATCAGGGCGACGCGGATGGCCACGAGTTCTCCTGGAGTGAGTTGTGTTCTACCAGAGTGGAACCGGAGATGTCCCCAGCGGGTAGTAGCCGGGCAGTTTCTCGCCGGCCAGGCTGCGCTCGATGCGCTTCTGCATTCCGCTGGAGAGCTTGCCGGCTGTCATCAGGTCCAGGTAGAGCTTCTGGACGTGACCGAAGTCGAAGAAGTCGCGCTGCCATTCGATCTTGCCGTCGGAGTTGAGGCGGAACCAGCTGCCGCCGATACCGTAGATCTCCGACTCGGTTCCATCGGCGTCCGTCGCAACCTGCTTCCAGAATCCGACGATCTCACCCTGCTTGTCGTCGATGAGCACCCGTTGGTACGGGTACTGCCAGTTGTCCAGCCCTTCCATCTCCAGGCCCAAGGCGATGTCGCGGATCTCGTCGATCCCGACGCACATCACGTCCTCTTTGGGGCCGATATTCCAGCCATAGGTGGCGTCGTCGGAGTAGAAGTCGGCCAGCGGTCGCCAGTCGCCGGCCGCTTCGGCGTCACGGTTGGCCTGCAGCCAGCGTTCGACCCATTCTTCGTAGAACTCACGGGGGTTGGGGGCTGAAGTCGCCACGTCTATTCCTTCTCTTCAATGGACAAAGCTCGGGTGGGGCAAGACCGTACGGCTGCCTGGATCTGGCGGCGGTCGGAGTCGGGTGGTTCGGAGTCGAGGATCTCGACCTTGCCGTGCTTGGGCACCTGGAAGTAGTCGGGCGCCTCCAGCTCGCACATGGCGTGGCCCTGGCACAGGTCCAGGTCCACCTTCACTGTGTAGCTACCCATTTCAGCGCTCCCTCGGCTTCTACTTGCTGCGCCGGCGGTAGCGCACCTTGGCCGGGCGGGCCAGCTGCACCACCATCTTGGAATGGTCGTTGCGGTAGGTCTCCGGCGGCTGTGACATCTCGAACTCATATTCGCGCAGCAGAACCGAGAAGATCGCCTTGATCTGCATGGTGGCGAAAGCCGCCCCCACGCAGCGATGCCGGCCCGCCCCGAAGGGGATCCACGTCCAGCGGTGAATGACATCCTCCTCGCGCGGCTCGTTGTAGCGCGCCGGTACGAAGTCGTTGGGTTCGGGGAAGTTCTCGGCGATCCGGTTGGAGACCGCTGGCGAAGCCGCCACCATGTCGCCTTCGTGGATCGGGTAGCCGCAGACCTCGAACTCACCCTTGGCCACCCGCATCAGGATGATCAGCGGCGGATGCATGCGCAGGGTCTCTTTGAGCACGTTCTCCAGGTTCGGGATCTGGCGCAGCGCATGGAAACTCACCTCGCCACCGTCGGCGTAGAGCTCGTCGAGCTCCTTGATGACCGCGGCGTGAGCCTCCGGGTGACGCAGCATCTCGATCAGCGTCCACGCGCTGGTTCCCGAGCTGGTGTGATGCCCGGCGAACATCATCGAGATGATGATCCCGGTGATCTCGTCAGCGGAAAATCGCGGGTTGCCGGTCTCGTCCGGAATCGACACCATGACGTCGATCATGTCTCGGCGCTTCTTGTCCGTCTCTGGATTGGCCAGCCGGCCGTTCATGATGCCCTGCACCAGTTCGACCAGCTTGACCCGGGCCTCGTCACGGCGACGGAAGCTCTCGATCGGCAGGTACGGGTCGACGTAGCACAGCGGGTCCGTGCCGTTCTCCAGCTCGTAGTACAGCTGGGCGAACCGGTTGTCGAGTTCTTCGCGGAACTTCCGGCCGATGAGGCACGCGGTCGAGGTGTAGATGGTCAGCTCGGCGAAGAACTCCAGCAGGTCGATTTCGCCCTCGTCGCCCCAGTCGGCGATCATCTGGCGTACTTCGTGCTCGATGGTGCTGGCGTGACGCTTCATGTGTTCGCCACGAAGTGCGGTGTTGTGCAACATCTCCGCGCGTCGCTCCGGCGGAGCGTCGAACACCACGCCGTTGCCGAAGATCGGGGTCATGAACGGGTAGGCCGCGGCCTGGTCGAGCTCATCGTCGGTGGAGCGGAAGAAGAACTCGTTGGCTTCGGCGCCGGTCAGCAGCACCACCTTGCGCCCGGCCAGGTCGAACCAGCCGACGTCGCCGCATTCGTCGCGCACGCGCTGCATCAACGCGATCGGGTCGGTGCGGAATTCTTCGAGGTGGCCGTGCTCGGCCTCGCCCCCGGAGACCCGGGGAACCTCAGTGGTGACGCTCATAACGGCATTCCTTCCTCACCCAGTTGCAGGTGCTGGCGATCGGAGGCGGTGTCGCGCAGCGGGGCTTCGGGCTGCACCTCCATGTCGACGATGTGTGCGCCGCGCGGAGTTTCGGCGACGAAGGCGATGGCTCGAGCCAGGTCTTGCGGCCGAAGGAAGTAGCTGTGGCGCGCCTGACCCCACTTGGCCCAGTCCTCGAGCATCGGCCCCACCTGCTCGGCCGAGAGTTTCCAGCCCATCTCGGTCAGGGTCGGGCCGGGGTGGACGATGGAAGCGCGTACTCCGGTGCCCTCCAGCTCCATCCGCAGGTTGTGCACCATCGCGACCAGCGCTGCTTTGGCCGCACCGTAGGCCCCCATGTGCGGACGCTGCTGCAATGCCACATCGGATCCGACGAAGATCACGTCGCCGCGTTGGCGGGCGACCATGTCCGGCAGCACCGCCGTGGCCAGCCGGTTGGCGCCGATCAGATGGACCTGGATCTGATCGTTGAACGCCTCGGTGGGCAGCTCGTGAATGCGTCCGGGGAACATGTCGCCGGCGCCGGAGACCAGCAACTCGATCTCGCCCAACGCATCGATGCTGGACGCGACAAAGGATTTCACGGAGTCGGCGTCGGTGACATCGAGCGGGAACGCGACCGCCTCGCCGCCGTTGTCCCGGATCTTGCTGACCAGTTCGGCGAGTTTGTCGGTACGTCGGGCACCGAGTGCGACGGGGAATCCGCGGCGCGCCAATTCTTCTGCGGTGGCGGCGCCGATTCCCGAGGATGCGCCAGTGACGATGGCGGGCCGTCGGTCCGGGGATGGGTCGAAACGTGGCATTTATGCCTCCTTGACGGTGATCGGGAGGTCGGCGAAGCCGCGCACGTTGGATGAATGCACCCGCACGGCGTTGGCCTCGTCGACCTGGTAGTCGCTGATCCGGCTGAAAAGTTCGTCGAGCGCCACCCGGGCCTCCATCCGGGCCAGATGTGCGCCGAGGCAGAAGTGGGCGCCGCTGCCGAAACTGAGCAGCTTGGAACCGATGTCGCTGTCTCTTATACACATCT
>NZ_JRMM01000119.1:0-14018 GCF_000972905.1 Mycobacterium sp. UM_Kg27 | reverse complement strand
GATGTGTATAAGAGACAGCTGGAACGCCATCCCGTTGGGGTTGATGTCCGAGCCCAGCATCGGCACCCAGTACGCCCCGGTCATCCACGCGATCGTGGGCAACAGATAGAGGAGGCCGGAGATGGTGCCGCTCTGTCCTTCCAGCCACCCCGCGTTGATCTCGCCGAGCCCGGACAGGATCTGCTCGGGCGCGAGCAGCGGCGGCGGCCCGTCCGGAAAGTTGGCTGGATCGACAGGTTGCCCGGCCAGCAACTGGACCAACGGCCACGCCGTCTGCTGGGCGCGCAGGAAGTCCGAGGCGTACACCCCGCCGATGTTGTTGTCACCCCCGTTGTAGAGGCCGTTGCCGACGTCGATGGCCTGTTGCTCACCGAGCTCGGTGAGCGGTGCACCCGGGGGCGTCGTTCCGACGTAGTCCGAGACGTTCTCGGTCGACTGGCCGTGACGGACCAGGTCGAGCACCATGTCGACGGCGGTCAGCGTGATATCGGGTCGCGCGATGCCGGGCAGCGGCGCGGCTATCGGAGCCACCGGGGCAACGGCCACGAGGCCGGCGCCGACAAGGGCGACCCCGGCGGTGATCCACGGGCGGGTGTGCTGCATGACCTTCTCCTTCAGCGAGTCCGTAGCTTCCGTTACGCTCCGACGCGTAGCGCAATACTTCGCTGAAAATATCCCCCCATTTTTCCTATGTCAATGCTTAATCCGCGAATTCCGATGCAACGGTCCCAGCTTCGCCTCTCCTACGTCGAGACTGGCTGTACCGCGGGGTTGATGGGCCGGTCCCAGCTTCGCCTCTCCTACGTCGAGACTCGCTGAACCGCCCGGTTCATGCGGCGGCGGCTTAGCCGTCCAGCGCGCCCGTGATGGTCTCGAACACCGCCTGCGGGAACGCGGTGATAGCTCCGAGCACCTGGTCGAAACCGGTCTGCAGCGCTGCGGCGATCTCGGCCTGGTCCCCGCCCTGCAACGCCTCCAGGATGTGCCACGTCGCGATCTGCGGCGCGACGTTCAGGTCCCGCCAGTCGACGAACAGCCCGGTCAACAGGTCCGGAGTCGCCGACACCTCCTGCCCGCCCCAGCTGACCAGCGTCCAGCCGTCGGTGGGGTTGCCCTCGATGATGACCTGACCGGTGTTGTCCAGCGGGGTATGCGTGTCGAGCAGTTGGGAGAGAACCAGCCCGAAGTCGGGGTTCTTGACGTTCATCAACGTCCAGATCGCGATCGTTCCGGCGTGCGCGAACGCCACGTCGTTGAGCGAGCTTTCCGGGTCGGAGACGCTGTTGCTGTAGATGGCCGCGATCGCATCGGTAACGCGATCGTTGAACGCCACCCCGTTCGGGTCGATCGTGGAGCCCAACATGGGCACCCAGTAGTGACCCAGAGCCCACATGAAAGTCGGCAGAGCGTAGGCGACCTGGGTGAGGAGGTTGAGTTCGTGGCCCTCGAACCATCCGGCATTGATCTCGTTGAGTCCGGCCAGGATCGTCAGCGGTGTGTCCGGCGCGCCTGCGGCGCTCAGCCACCCGCCGGCCGTTTCCTGCGAGCGGAGGAACTCGGAAACGTAAATCCCGCTGTAGAAGTCGGGGTCGGCAAGGTGCAGCGGGTTGGCGGGATTGGCAAGGTAGGCGGCCTCCTGCTCCCCGAGCGCGGTCAGCGCGGCGCCCGGCGGGATGGTGCCCAGGATTCCCTCGAAGTTGTCCACCGACTGCCCGTGGCGCACCAGGTCCAAAGTGATGTCCTGAGCGGTCAGCAGGAAGTCCACTGCCACGGCTCCGGCCTGCGGCATCACGACCGGACCGGCCGCAACGGCGCCCGCGCCCAGCAGTGCGACGGCCGCGGTGGTCCAGGGGCGGATGGCAGATGACTGCATGGTGAGTTCCTAACGCCGGGCTCGAGGCGGCTCTGGCCGCTGACTGGACGTTAGCTGATAAAAACGTGAAAAGAAACCGTCATGGCCCCAAGCCCCCGGGGGCCGTGGCGCCTAAGAGCCTTCCCCAGCGGTGCGGGCGGCGAACAGCTCGCCGTAGCGGCGTTGGTCGGCGGCGGCTCGGTCGGCAGGAGGCTCGGTCTCGACGGAGTCGATCGAGGCCTTGGCCGCGGCCAGCGCCTGTGCCGGGGTGTCGATGAAGCGGCGGGCCCAGACGATCGCGGCGTCGTAGACGCCGTCGGGCGCGACCATGTCGTCGATCAGGCCCAGGGCCAGCGCCTCTTCAGCATCAAAGAACCGGCCGCTGTACGCCAATTCTTTGGCGCGGCTGGCACCGATGGTTCGGGCCAGCCGGGCCAGCCCGCCACCGTCGGGAGCGAGACCGGCCAGAATTTCAGTCGCCCCGAACTTGACGTTGTCGCCGCTGATTCGCCAATCCGCGGCCAGCGCCAGCGCCAAACCACTGCCCAGCGCGTAGCCGGTGATGGCCGCCACCGTCGGCTTTGCGATTGCCGCTACCGCCTGCACGGCTTCGTGGCGCACCCGGGCAAAGACCTGCGCCTCCGCCGCGATCAGCGTGCGCAGTTCGGGTACATCGTCGCCGGCGCAAAAGATCTCGTGGCCCCCGTACAACACCACAGTTGCGACGTCGTCGCGGGCCGACACTTCGGCCGCGGCCGAAGCGATCTCCCGGTAGACCTGCCGGGTCATAGCGTTGGTCGGCGTCCGCGAGACCACCATCGTGGCCACCCCGGGCTCGTCGGCTGAGGTGTGCACCGATACGAATTCGCTCATCCGAGCCAACGCTTTCCGCGTGCTGCGTTGTAACGGTCGGAGTTGAAGAACTCGATCTCCCAGTTGTCGCCGCGGCGCGCCAGGTCCGGCTGCACCACCACGATCTGGCGTTCCACCGCCATCACGGCTTCGATGCTGCGGCCGATAAGCGAATCCAGCTGGGTCCAGGTCGGCGGTAGCAAGAAGCTGTTCCCGGCAGCGAAATCCTCGATCGCCGCCTCCGGCGTGAGCCAGCCGGCGCGGTCGGATTCGGTGTTCTCGCCGTCCGCGCGCTGCCCGACCGGCAGTGCACCCACGAAGAAGTAGGTGTCGTAGCGGCGGGTGCGCTCAGCCTCCGGAGTCACCCAGTTGGCCCAGGGCCGCAGCAACTCGGCATGCAGCACCAGATGCTCGGTGCGCAGAAAGTCGGCGAACGACAGCTCGCCGGCGTTCAGCGCTCGCCGGGACTCGGCGTACACCGACGCATCGGAGACAACCCGGTCCGGATCATCAGCGGGCCCGGCGAACAGCACCCCGGATTCCTCGAACGTCTCGCGTGCGGCCGCGCAGACCAGTGCCGCGGCCAGTTCCACGTCCACGCCGAAACGCTGCGCCCACCACGTCGGCTCGGGCCCGTGCCAGGCGATCTCGGTGCTGCGGTCACGGTCATCGACGCCCCCGCCGGGAAAAACCATCACGCCGGCGGCGAACTCCATCGCGGCATGGCGGCGCATCAGGAATACGTCCAGGCCCTGCCCGCCGGGGACGTCCTCGCGTACCAGCATCACCGTCGCGGCAGGTCTCGTCGGCAGCGGTGGCGGCTGGGGTTCGTTCATGCGCGCCTCCGGTGGGCAGCTCGACTACGGGTTCGGCGCGCGAAGTAGCGCCCGTCGATGACATCCAGTGAGATCGACTGGCCGAACGTGGCCGACAGGTTCTCGGCCGTGAGCACGTCCTCGAGCAGGCCGGCGGCCACCGCGCGGCCCTCGGCCAGCAGCAGGCAGTGGCTGAATCCGACCGGAATCTCCTCAACGTGGTGCGTGACCAGCACGATCGCGGGTGCATCCGGGTCGGCGGCCAGATCCCCCAGGCGCGCCACCAGCTCCTCGCGCCCGCCCAAGTCCAAGCCGGCCGCCGGCTCGTCGAGCAGTAATAGCTCCGGGTCGGTCATCAAGGCGCGGGCGATCAGCACGCGCTTGCGCTCGCCTTCGCTCAGCGTGCCGTAGGTGCGGTCGGCCAGATGCTCGGCACCCAGGCTCTCCAACAAGTCGACCGCCCGCTCGTAGTCGACGGTGTCATAACGTTCGCGCCACCGTCCCAGCACCGCGTAGCCGGCCGAGAGGACCAGGTCACTGACCGTTTCCCCGTCTGGGATCCGCTGCGCCAGCGACGACGAGCTCAGCCCGACGCGGGCCCGCAGCTCGGTGGTGTCGACCCGGCCCAGCTGTTCGCCCAAGACGTAGGCCACGCCCGAGGACGGGTGCTCGGTGGCTGCGGCGATCCGCAGCAACGACGTCTTGCCCGCACCGTTGGGCCCGATGATCACCCAGCGTTCGTCGAGTTCGACCGACCAGTCCAACGGCCCCACCAGAGAACGCCCGTCACGGCACAGGGAAATGCCTTCGAAGTGGATCAACAGATCCTGATCGGCCCCGGTTGCGGGAGCGGAACGTCCGGTATCGGGCACGGCCCTATCGTGCCGTATCCCGGCTCCGCGGCGACCGACCGGGGTGGCGCTAGCCGGGGCACGTTCCGGGCTGAACTACTTCACCCCGCCGCGGCGTTGGGCTGTTGTAATGTTTGCCAAGATCAGCCCACACCGGTTCTTAGGCTTAGGCTTAGGGGGCTTGGATGATTCGTCTTCCCAGTGCGCTCGCAGTCTGCCTCGTCGGCGCCGGCCTCATCACGTCCCCCACTGCCGCGGATCCCGGATTCCCCGCGGTGCAGCTCACCGGCATCGGCGCACCCACCCCGCCACTGGGCGGTGGAACGGCTGTGATCATGGGCGGCAGCGGTATGCCCACCCCGAGTCAGACCTACGCCGACGCGGTCAACGAGCTCTACCTGGCACCGCTGGGTTTCACCGGCACCACCCAGATCCTCAGCACCCCCGAGGCGCTGTATCCCTTCCTGGGCCCGTTCACCGGAACCTTCGACGAGTCGGCCGCCGAGGGCAGCCAGATCCTGGAGCTCGCGATCTTGCGACAGATCGTCGGAGGTCAGGTCGACGCCGACAATCCCGTGGTGGTGTTCGGGTGGTCGCAGAGCGCGGTGATCTCCTCGTTGCTGATGCAGCAACTCGCCGACGAGGGGGTGCCCAGCGACTACGTGCACTTCGTGCTGATCGGTGACGAGGCCCTGCCCAACGGGGGATTGTTGACCCGCTTCGATCTGCCGGCCGGTGCCCATCAGGACATACCGAGCCTCGGGCTGACCTTCAGCGGCCCCCAACCCAGCGACCTGTTCCCCACCACCGTCTACACCCACGAATACGACGGCTTCGCCGACTTCCCGCAGTATCCGATCGACTTCTTGTCCACCCTCAACGCCGTGTTCGGCATCTTCTTCGAGCACGTGACCTACCTGGGCCTAAGCCCCGAGGAGATCGCGAATGCGGTGCCGCTGCCGACGTCATCCGACGACATCTTGACCGACTATTACATGCTGCCGGTCAGCACTCTGCCGCTGCTTGCACCGCTGCAACTGCTGCCGTTCATCGGCGATCCACTGGTCGATCTGTTACAGCCGGCCCTGCGGGTGCTGGTGAATCTGGGCTACGGCAACCTGGAGCACGGCTGGAGCCCCGGATTCGCCGACGTCCCCACCGGGATCGGCTTCCTGCCGGATCTCAGTGTCCTGCAACAGGTTCCGCAAGCCCTGTTCGACGGTGTGCAGAAGGGCATCACGGATGCCTTCAACACGTTGTTGGACCCGGCCAACTACGTCTACTCGTTGCCGGACTGGGCCGAACAGCTGCTCAATACCGCACTGGCCGTCCAAGGAGGCGACAGCTCGCTGCTGACCTTCGTGCCCACCACCTGGCAGGACCTCTTCGAAACGTTCCCGCCACACACCGGTTTCCCGCCGCTCGACGTGCTCAGCGCGTTGCTGATCACCCTGCCCCAGTACAACTACGACGTGTTCATGTCCGAGCTCGCCGACGGCAACCTGCTGGATGCGATCGGCATCCCACTGGCCGCCGATATCGGGCTACTGCCATTGGCCGTGATCGGCGCCCTGTTCTAAACCGGCGGAATCTCTACCCGGCGCAGCACGCCGTCGTGCGCGTCGGCAGCCTCGATCTCGGCCCGGGTGACCCCGAGCAGGAACAGCACCGTGTCCAGATACGGGTAGCTCAGCGAGGCATCGGCCACCTCGCGCAACGCCGGCTTGGCGTTGAACGCCACACCCAGGCCCGCCGTGGACAGCATGTCGATGTCATTGGCGCCGTCTCCGACAGCCACCGTCTGCTCCAGCGGCACCCCCGCCTGAGCGGCGAACTCCCGCAACGAGTCGGCCTTGCCGGCCCGGTCGACCACGGGACCGATCACCCGTCCGGTGAGTTTGCCGTCGACGATCTCCAGCTCGTTGGCCGCAACGAAGTCGAGCTGCAGCTCGGCCGCCAGCGGCTCGATCACCTGCCGGAAGCCGCCGGACACCACACCGCATTTGAAGCCGAGGCGGCGCAGCGTGCGCACCGTGGTGCGGGCACCGGGGGTCAGCTCGATCTGTTCGGCGACCTCGTCGACGACACTGGCGGGTAGACCGGACAGCGTGGACACCCGGTGGTGCAGCGATTCGGCGAAGTCGAGTTCGCCGCGCATCGCGGCCTCGGTGATCGCGGCGACCGCGTCCCCGGCACCGGCCCGGTCGGCGAGCATCTCGATGACCTCGCCCTGAATCAGGGTGGAGTCGACGTCGAACACGATCAGGCGCTTGGTCCGGCGTGACAGGCTGGCATCCTGGAAAGCCACGTCGACCTGCTGCTCCGCGGCGACTTTGCTCAGCGCGGACTGCAACCGGCCGGCGGCACCGACCGGCACCGAGACCCGCAGTTCCAGCCCGGTCACCGGGTAGTCGGAAACGCCGCGGATCATGTCGATGTTGGCGTCGATCTCGGCGATCTCGTGAGCCATTGCCCCCAGGGCCGTAGCGGCCACCGGCCGCCCCAAGACCACGATCCGGTGCGTGGAGGGTGCCGCGATGATCGGCGCGTCATCGCTGCGTTCGATCGTGACGTCGAGTCCCACACCGCGAATCGCGGTAGTGACCTCGTCGGCGAACGCCGGCCCGTCGGCCACCTCCGGCTCCGCGGACACCAGCACGCCCAGCGTGAGGCGACCGCGGACCACGACCTGTTCGACGTTGAGCAACTCCACTTCGTAGCGCGACAGCACCTCGAAGAGGGCCGACGTCACGCCCGGCTGATCGACACCGGTGACAGTGATCAACACCGCCACCTTGGGCGTGCTCACCCCTGGCGGGCGCCCGGCTCGACCGGGCGCCGCCTCTCCCCCAGCGGGCTCATCAAGCGTTTGCGGGTTCGTACAGCTCGTCACCGGGGTGACGGCCGACGTGCGCCTCAGCCCGCAACCGGTCGACCATGTGCGGGTAGTGCAGCTCGAAAGCCGGACGCTCCGAACGGATCCGGGGCAGCTCGGTGAAGTTGTGCCGCGGCGGCGGGCAGCTGGTGGCCCACTCCAGGGAGTTGCCGTAGCCCCACGGGTCGTCCACGGTGACGACCTCGCCGTAACGCCAGCTCTTGAAGACGTTCCAGGTGAAGGCGATCATGGACGAGCCCAGAATGAACGCCCCGACTGTCGACACGATGTTGAACGCGGTGAAGCCGTCAGTGGGCAGGTAGTCGGCGTACCGACGCGGCATACCCATGTTGCCCAGCCAGTGCTGGATCAGGAACGTGGTGTGGAACCCGATGAAGGTCAGCCAGAAGTGCAACTTCCCGAGCCGCTCGTCGAGCAGCCGGCCGGTCATCTTCGGGAACCAGAAGTAGATCCCGGAGAACGTCGCGAACACGATGGTGCCGAACAGCACGTAGTGGAAGTGCGCGATCAGGAAGTAGCTGTCGCTGACGTGGAAGTCCAACGGCGGGCTAGCCAGCATCACGCCGGTCAGGCCACCGGCCAGGAAGGTGACGATGAAGCCGAGCCCGAACAGCATCGGTGTCTCGAAGGTCAGCTGGCCCCGCCACAGGGTTCCGATCCAGTTGAAGAACTTCAGACCGGTCGGGATGGCGATCATCAGGGTCAGCAGCGAGAAGAACGGCAGCAGCACCGCGCCGGTGGCGAACATGTGGTGCGCCCATACCGCGGTCGACAGCCCGGCGATGGCCAGCGTCGCGTACACCAAGGTGACGTAGCCGAAGATCGGCTTGCGGGCGAAGACCGGGAACACTTCGCTGACGATGCCGAAGAACGGCAGCGCGATGATGTACACCTCGGGGTGGCCGAAGAACCAGAACAAGTGCTGCCACAGCAGTACGCCACCGTTGGCGGAGTCGTAGACGTGTCCACCCAGGTGACGGTCGACGGCCAGACCGAACAGCGCCGCGGTCAGCAACGGGAAGACGATCAGCACCAGGATCGAGGTGACCAGAATGTTCCAGGTGAAGATCGGCATCCGGAACATGGTCATGCCTGGGGCGCGCATGCAGGCCACCGTGGTGATCATGTTCACCGCACCCAGGATGGTTCCCAGACCACCGACGGCGAGGCCCATGATCCACAGGTCGCCGCCGGCACCCGGGGAGTGCACCGCGTCGCTCAGCGGGGTGTAGGCGGTCCAGCCGAAGTCGGCAGCACCCCCGGGGGTGATGAAGCCGGCCAAGGCGATGGTCGCGCCGAACAGGAACAGCCAGAACGAGAACGCGTTGAGGCGGGGGAAAGCCACGTCCGGGGCGCCGATCTGCAGCGGCAGCACCAGGTTGGAGAACCCGAACACGATCGGCGTCGCGTAGAAGAGCAGCATCACCGTGCCGTGCATGGTGAACAGCTGGTTGAACTGCTCGTTGGACAGGAACTGCAGGCCCGGCACCGCCAGCTCAGTACGCATCAACAGCGCGAGCAGGCCACCGATGAAGAAGAAGGCCATACACGCGACGCAGTACATGATGCCGATCAGCTTGTGATCGGTGGTGGTGATCAGCTTGTAGATCAGGCTGCCCTTGGGGCCCATCAACGCAGGGAAGGGCCGACTGGCCTCGAGTTCTGCGCGTGGGGGTGCTTCGGCGGTCAAGATTCCTCCAAACATGGGCATCCCGGGAAACTTGGTCGAATCCTAACCCCGAGCGTCGCCCCGTCGGTATAGGCCTCCTACAAACTGTCGTATTCGTCTCCTCGAGGGGTGCTCCGCCGTGGGTGTTAACGTCACCGCGTGACCAGGGTGGACCGGCGGGCGGCGTCCGCAGTAGCGCTTGCCGTGACCTTGCTCACGACGGCCGGATGCGCGGGCGATGCGGCAGAAACCGCCCCAACCTCGATCTCCACCACGACCACGATGGTCGCCGGGGCGGGTGTGCTCGGCAATGACCGGCGTCCCGACGAGTCCTGCGCGGCCGAGCCCGCACAGCCCGACCCCGGGCCGGCGATGCGCTGGGTCCACAACGCGGCCGAGGTGCAGCCGGCCAGTGTCGAGGTTCCCGAGCAGGCCGAGCGCATCGTGGTGCTCTCCGGCGACCAGCTCGACACGCTGTGCGCGCTGGGCCTGCAGTCCCGTGTGGTCGGCGCCGCGCTGCCGGACGGAGCAGACAAGCAACCCTCCTACCTGGGCGCGGTAATACACGGTGTCGCGGCTGTGGGCTCGCGCAGCAACCCCGATATCGGCGCCATCGCCGAGCTGCATCCGGATCTGATCCTGGGCGCCCATGGCCTGACACCCGGCTATGCGGAGCTGGCCGCGATCGCGCCCACCGTTTTCACCGGGGCGCCGGGTTCGGGGTGGGAGGACAACGTGCGCGGTGTCGGCGCCGCGACAGCACGCACCGGCGCTGCCGACGAGGTGCTCGAGCGGTTCAGCGCGTACGCAGCCGAAACCCGCGAGGTCAGCGACGCCACCCACTTCCAGGTGTCGGTGGTGGAGCTCACCGACGACAGCGTGCGGGTGTACGGGGCCTCCGGCTTCGCCGCCAGCGTGCTCAAGGCGGTTGGGGTGGACCGCCCCCCGTTGCAGCGGTTCACCGATCGGCCTTACCTCGAGATCCCAGCTAACGATGGCGATCTGGCCGGGCGGGCGGATTTCTCGGCAGCCGATGGCGACATCGTGTACGTCTCTTTCGTCTCCCCGGCAGTGAAGGCGCGGGCGGCCACCGTGTTCGACAGCGTCGCCTGGCGACGGCTTGCGGCCAACCGTGACAGCCGGGTTTTCGTCGTCAACAACGAGGTGTGGCAGACCGGGCAGGGACCGGTCGCCGCACGCGGCGTGGCCGAAGACCTACGCTGGGTCAACGCGCCGATCAACTAAGCCGGAGCCCCTGTTCCCGCGCCGGCGGTGACCGATCTCACGCCATCGGGACAAGCTTGACAGCAAATAACTTTGCTAAGCTATCTTTTTACGTGTCGACGCATATCTGAAGAGGAATCTCCACTATGAGCACCGTTTCCGCTTACGCCGCCACGTCGGCAACCGACCCGCTGAGCAGGACCACCATCACCCGCCGGGAACCCGGTCCGCACGACGTGGCGTTCGACATTCATTTCGCCGGCATCTGCCATTCCGACATCCACACCGTCAGAGCCGAGTGGGGCGCTCCGCAGTATCCCCTGGTTCCCGGCCACGAGATCGCCGGCGTGGTGACCGCGGTCGGATCTGAGGTCACCAAGCACAAGGTCGGCGACCGGGTCGGCGTCGGCTGCTTCGTCGACTCCTGCCGCGAGTGCCCGAGCTGCCTGGCCGGCCACGAGCAGTACTGCACCGGCGGCGGCATGATCGGCACCTACGCCGGTGTCGGCCGCGACGGCCAGCCGACGCAGGGCGGCTACAGCGGCGCGATCGTCGTCGACGAGAACTACGTCTTGAGCATCCCCGACGAGATTCCCCTGGACGCCGCCGCTCCCCTGCTCTGTGCCGGAGTGACCACCTATTCACCGCTGCGGCACTGGAATGTCGGTGTTGGCAAGCGGATGGCGGTCGTCGGCCTCGGCGGCCTCGGCCACATGGCCGTCAAGCTCGGGGTCGCGATGGGCGCTGAGGTAACGGTGCTGTCGCAGTCGCTGAAGAAGATGGAGGACGGCCTGCGGTTGGGGGCCGAGCACTACCACGCGACCAGCGATCGGCAGACGTTCAAAGATCTGCGCGGCAAGTTCGACGTCATCTTGAACACCGTCTCGGCCAGCCTGGATCTGGGCGCATATCTGAACCTGCTCACCCTGGACGGCACCCTGGTCGAGTTGGGCATGCCCGAGCACGCCCTGACGGTGCCGCCGAGTGCGCTGGTGCGGATGCGGCGCAGCGTCACGGGCTCGTTGATCGGTGGGATCGCCGAGACCCAGGAGATGCTGAACTTCTGCGCCGAGCACGGCGTGCGTCCCGAGATCGAGGTCATCGAACCCGATTACATCAACACCGCGTACGAGCGTGTGCTGGCATCAGACGTGCGCTACCGCTTCGTCATCGACACCGCGTCGTTGCGGCAGCCCTAGGACCCAACAATCACCGAACGTGCACACAGGCTGACGGCATCGCGAAATCCCCGGTCTCAGTGCACGTTTGGCGAGCGCTGCTCAGACATAGCGGTTGCGCCCCGCCAGTGCGCCCGCCGCTGTCTGCACCACGTACACGGTGAGCATCATCAGCCACGGCACGGTCCATCCACCACTCACCTGGTGCAACAGACCAAACGTGAACGGGCCGACCCCGGCGAGCAGGTAGCCGAAGCCCTGCGCCATCCCCGACAGGCTTGCGGTGTCTTGTGCGTCGCGGGCTCGCAGCGCAATCACGGTGAGGGCCAACGAGAACACGCTCATCCCCAGACCCACCAGCACGCTCCACAGCAGTGGCGCGGCCGCGGGCGCGATCAGCAGACCGAGCATGCCGGCCATGCCAAGCACTCCCAGTCCGACGATCCATCCGCTTTGACTGTCCCGGCGGGCGGCCAGCGGCGAGACGATCAGGCTGATCGGCACCGCGATCAACGAGATCAGGCCGAGCAGTAGGCCCGCGCGGGTTTCGGTTGTTCCGTTCTCGATGAGCACCTCGGGCAGCCAGCCCATCACCACGTAGGCGAGGAAGGACTGGGTGCCGAAGAACAGCGTGACAGTCCAGGCCAGCTTGCTGCGCAGCAGCGACCGGCCTTTCGTGGTGGCCGCGGGCGCGGTGGTGTCGGGCCGGTCGAATCCGCGGGCCCCCACCACCCAGGCCGCCAGCGCCAGCAGCGCCAGTGCGCTCCACGCGCCCAGGGCTGAGCGCCAACCGCCCAGCGCGTTGTCGAGCACCGGGGTGACCGCGGAGCCCAACGCTCCTCCCCCTTGCAGCGCCGCGGTGTAGATCCCGGTCATCAGGCCGACCTGGGCGGGGAAGGATCCCCGGATGATCACCGGGATCAGCACGTTGATCAACGCGATTCCGGCGGTTGCCACCAACGTTCCGCCGAGCACGACGAGAGGCCCATCGCAGACCCGAATCAGCAGTCCGGCAACGAGTATCAGTAGCGCCGCCGAAACCGTGCGCCCCAGCCCGATCCGCCGTGACAACCACGGCGCGGCCAGCCCGGCGGCAGCGAAGCACAGACCGGGCAACGTGGTCAGGACCCCGGCCCAGGTGTCTGAGGCGCCCAGCGCGCCCCGCATTTCCGGAAGCAGCGGACCCACGCTGGTGATCGCCGGGCGCAGGTTCAGTGCGGTCAAGACCACCGCGACGGTCAGCAATACACCGCCGGCCGCCATCGTCGCCGGCCGGAACTCGGCGGCACCCTCGATTTCCAGTTCAAGGTCGTGCTCGTACTGGCCGAGTGTTTCGTTGCGGGCGGTGCAGGTCACCTGAAGTAGGATCGCATACATCCTATGACTGGATGAAGGGAGGATACTGTGCCGTTGGTCACCACCCGTCGCACCGGCTTGGTCGATCAGGTGATTGAGCAGCTTCGCGCCTCAGTGACCGGCGGGGAATGGCCGGTCGATTCGCGAATCCCCACCGAACCCGAGCTCGCCGACGCGCTTGGTGTCGGCCGCAACACCGTGCGTGAGGCGGTCCGGGCGCTGGCCCACAGCGGCATCCTGGAGGTCCGCCAGGGCGACGGCACCTACGTGCGCGCCACCAGTGAGGTGTCCGGCGCGGTGCGCCGACTGTGCGGCCCGCAGCTGCGCGACGTACTACAGGTCCGACGTTGCCTGGAGGTGGAAGGGGCACGCCTGGCTGCCGCCGCCCGCACCGATGCGGACTTGGCTGAGCTGCGCGCACTGTTGGATCGCCGCGACAGCCACCAGCAGGAGGGCAGACACGACGAGTTCGTCCGGGCCGACACCGATTTTCATCTCGCGGTGGTCCGCTGCTCGCACAATCCAGTGTTGACCGAGCTGTACTGCGGGCTCACCGAGGTACTGATGGCCAGTGTGGCCACCACCAGCGCAAAACCGGTGCAGGCGGACCAGATCCGGCACCGGGGCCTGGTGGACGCGATCGCCGCGGCCGACGTGGAGGCCGCCGGGCGTGAGGCGGGCGGATTCCTCGACGAGCTGTTGGAGCAGCTGCCGCCGCGCTGAGCTCTCAGCCGCGCCGAAGTCCCAACACTCGTAACAGTTCCGGGCGTCGCAGGATGAGGCCGATCCACACCAGTACCCCGACATACACCCCGGACAGCACGAAGCCCGCCAGCGGCTTGTCAGCGTGCAGGTTGATCGTCACCGCACCACCCAGGTAGGCGGTCAGGCCCAGCGCACCCAGCACGGCGGTGCGCGGGACCAGGAAGACGACGAGACATACCAGTAGTACCCAGCCGATCATCGCCGTTTTGTCGGGGGAAAAGCCGAGCCCTTCGGTGGCTTCGCGGGCGAAGGCCAACCCCAGGATCTTCGGAATGGCGTCGAACGCAAAGAACAGCCCCAGCATGGCGGTGATCGCGGCTCCGGTGATCCATGCCCGCGAACGTCGCGGCGTGGCCGGATCGGCGGTTGTCGTCATGATGTCTCCTTCACCTCGACGGTACTAGTGCAGTGTTCGGTTCCTGCGCGCGCAGGAATACTGCGGTGTAGCCGAACAGGATCACCGCGGTGGCTACCAGCAGCAGGAGCCCCACGGCGTAGCTGTTGCGCACGGGATCGTAGGTAGCACCCATCACCAGCGGCGGGAAGTAGCCGCCCAGCCC
>NZ_JRMM01000118.1:0-14354 GCF_000972905.1 Mycobacterium sp. UM_Kg27 | reverse complement strand
ATGTGTATAAGAGACAGGTTCCAGCGCGGTCGCCGAACACAACACCCGGGCCGTGACGGCCTTGGCGCGGTCGGCCAGCCGCGCGGCCTCGTTGACGGCGTCGCCGACCACCGTGTACTCGTAGCGGTTTTCGCTGCCGATGTTGCCGGCGAACACCGGGCCAGCCGAGACCCCGATCCCGAAGTCCACCAATGGCAGCCGGCGAAGTCGGGCGATCAGGCTGCGAGCGGTGGCCAACGCCGCCGCAGCAGCGTCCTGGGAAGGGACGGGAGCGCCGAACACCGCCAGCGCCGCATCGCCTTGAAATTTGTTGATCGAACCGCGCTGCGCGTCGACCGCGTCCACCACGATGCGGAAGAAGTCGTTGAGAACCCCGGCGACCTCGTCGGGCGGATGGGTGGCCGCCAGTTCGGTGGAGCCCACCAGATCGATGAACAGGATCGCCGCCTCTTGAACCGAGCCGGCGAGCGCGAGGTCCTGTTCGACGGCCAGTCGGGCGACATCGGAGCCGACGTGGCGGCCGAACAGGTCCTGGAGCCGGTCGCGTTCGGCCAGACCGGCCACCATGCGATTGAACCCGGTTTGCAGCCGCCCGATCTCGGACTGTTCGTAGACCCCGACGGATGTGGTCATCTCGCCGCGCTCGATCCGGGCCATCGCGTTGACGACTTCGCCGACCGGGTCGGAGATCGACCGGGAAACCAGGATCATGGCGCGCACCCCGAGCAGCACCGCCACCACGCACAGCACCAGGACCGGGATCTCCACCGACGAGTCCGGGTCGATGATCCAGCCCATCTGCCGGCAGACGATGAGCGCGATGATGGCAGCCGACGGCATCGCGCAGGTGATGAACCACATGGTCACCAGCCGGGCCAAGACGCCGGGGGCGGTGGCACGGACGTCGGACCCCTGCCAGGCCGCGGCCACGATCGGCCGGAAGGTGCGTTGGGTGAACAGCATGCTGGTGCTCAGCGACGCGGTGCCCCCGAACACGATGATGGTGCTGAGCAACACGATCAGTCCCATGTTGTGGGATTGGATCGCGGCCATGCCGATCGCCCCGCCGACCAGCCAGGTTCCGAGCACGATCACCGACTGCCGGCGCAGGATGTTGACGGCCGCGCGGCGTTGCCCCGGGTCGGGTGGCGCTCCGGTGGTGTACCAGCGCACGGACGGCGCGATGCTGGCGCTGCCCGCGGCGACGACGGACAGCGTGCCCAGCGTGACCAGTACCGCCACCAGCACCAGGTTTCGCGCCGACAGCAGGGTGGAGTCGGTCAGGGGCGTTTCGCCGTTGAGTGACACCACCACCGCGATCGCCTCGGCACTGGTCAACAGGTGGGCGAAGGCCAGTCCGGTCGCGTAGTCGCGGACCCGGACGGCGGTACGCGGCCGCGCGCCTGCGCCCGAACCTGCAGTCGTCATCGCGGTCGTGCCCATCCCTGAGTGCGTTGTGCACCCAAGTTATACGGATTCCGCGGCCACGGCGCGGCATGCTATTTGTACAAATCGGTATCAAATGTCTAGACGGATGACTTATGTCCATGTAATGTCCAGTCGGACAGTGGCCGAACTCACAAGGAGAGCGTGGATGGGCACCCAGACCGCAGCGGTGTGGCGGGACAAAAAGCGATACCTGTGGTTGATGGGCCTGATCGCCCCCACGGTGATGTTCACGATGCTGCCGTTGGTCTGGGCGATGAACCGGGTCGGCTGGCACCTGGCCGCGCAGTTGCCGTTCTGGATCGGGCCCATCCTGGTTTACGTTCTGCTGCCGGCGCTGGACCTGCGGTTCGGCGCCGACGGGCAGAACCCGCCCGACGAAGTGATGGAGCAGTTGGAGAATGACCGGTACTACCGCTACTGCACCTACGCCTACATTCCGTGCCAGTACGCCAGCCTTGTCCTGGGCGCCTACCTGTTCACCGCCACCGATCTGAACTGGCTGGGAGTCGAGGGGGCTCTCAGCTGGTTCGCTAAGATCGGGCTGGCGCTGTCGGTTGGCACCCTGGGCGGGGTCGGCATCAACACCGCGCATGAGCTCGGGCACAAGAAGGACCGGCTCGAACGCTGGCTTTCCAAGATCACCTTGGCCCAAGTCTGTTACGGGCACTTCTACATCGAGCACAACCGCGGCCACCACGTCCGGGTTGCCACCCCCGAGGACCCGGCGTCGGGCCGGTTCGGCGAGACCTTCTGGGAGTTCCTGCCGCGCACCGTCTTCGGCGGTCTTCGCTCGGCCTGGCAGCTGGAGGCCGCCCGGTTACGCCGGTTGGGCACGGGACCGTGGCGGTTGTCCAACGACGTGCTCAATGCCTGGCTGATGTCGGTGGTGCTCTGGGGAGTGTTGATCGCGGTGTTCGGCCCGGCGCTTATCCCGTTCGTCGTCATTCAGGCCGTCTACGGCTTCTCGCTGCTGGAGTCGGTGAACTACATCGAGCACTACGGTCTGCTGCGGCAGACCCGCGCGAACGGCCGCTACGAGCGGTGCACTCCCGAGCACAGTTGGAACTCCGACCATCTGGTGACCAACCTGTTCCTCTACCACCTGCAGCGGCACAGCGACCACCACGCCAATCCCACCCGGCGCTACCAGACGCTGCGCAGCATGGCCGGGGCGCCGAACCTGCCCAGCGGCTACGCGTCGCTGATCGGGCTCACCTACTTCCCCCCGCTGTGGCGCAGGCTGATGGACCACCGGGTGCTGGCGCATTACGGCGGCGACATCACCCGGGTCAACATCTCGCCGCGCCGGCGGGCGAAGATCCTGGCCCGGTATGGGGCGGCCGAAGCGGCGGCGGCGGCATGAGCGCCTACGAACTGTTCGCTGCCCACCGGGCGGCTTCGCATGCGGCATCCGCCGCGCCGGAGCAGAACGCAGAGATGAGGAGTGGCGGTGTGGCACACGCTAACGTCGCGTTGGTGAAGCGCATCCCCTACGCCGAGGCATCCCGGGCGCTGCTACGTGACTCGGTGCTCGATGCGATGCGCGAACTGCTGACCCGCCGGGACTGGTCATCGATCACGCTGGCCGCGGTGGCCGCGGCGGCGGGCGTCAGCCGGCAGACCATCTACAACGAGTTCGGTTCGCGCCAGGGATTGGCGCAGGGCTATGCGATCAGGCTGGCCGACCGCCTGGTCGACGCCGTGGAACGAGCGATGTCCGACAACGTCGGCGATATCCACGCCGCGCTGTTGGAGGGGTTCCGGTCCTTCTTCTCCGAGTCGGCCGCCGACCCGCTGGTGATCTCATTGCTGACCGGGGCCGCCAAGCCGGATCTGCTGCAGATCATCACCATCGACAGCGGCCCCATCATCACCCGCTGCTCGGCGCGGCTGACCACGTCGTTCATGCACAGCTGGGTCAAGGTCAGCGAGGACGACGCCGGAATCCTGGCTCGGGCCGTCGTGCGGCTGGCCATCAGCTATGTCTCGATGCCCCCGGAAGCCGATCACGATGTGGCCGCCGACCTGGCCCGACTATTCACACCCGCGGTCGAGACCTACGGTGTGACCGAGACCGATTGACCCGGCCGAGCAGACTTCGGCCTGCGCCGGTAGCTTGTAGCGGAGCCAATTCACCGAACCTAACGGGGGCGTACTGATGAGTTTGACCGCGGACAGCCGCAACGGCATCGACTACAAGGTCGCTGACCTGTCGCTGGCCGAGTTCGGCCGCAAGGAGATCCGGCTGGCCGAGCACGAGATGCCGGGCCTGATGGCATTGCGTCACGAGTACCACGGGGTCAACCCGCTCAAGGGTGCCCGCATCACCGGTTCGCTGCACATGACGATCCAGACCGCGGTGCTCATCGAGACCCTGGTCGACCTCGGTGCCGAAGTTCGCTGGGCGTCCTGCAACATCTTCTCCACCCAGGACCACGCTGCCGCCGCGGTCGTCGTCGGGCCGCACGGCACCGTCGAGGAGCCCAAGGGCACCCCGGTCTTCGCCTGGAAGGGCGAGACCCTCGAGGAGTACTGGTGGTGCGCTGAGCAGGCCCTGACCTGGGACGGCGAGCCGGCCAACATGATCCTCGACGACGGCGGCGACGCCACCATGATGGTGCTGCGCGGCGCCCAGTACGAGAAGGCCGGCGTGGTTCCGCCTGCCGAGGACGGCGACTCGCACGAGTGGAAGGTCTTCCTGGCCACGCTGCGCGACCGCTTCGAGACCGACAAGACCAAATGGACCAAGATCGCCGAGTCGGTCAAGGGTGTCACCGAGGAGACCACCACCGGTGTGCTGCGGCTCTACCAGCTGGCCGCCGCTGGTGAGCTGGTGTTCCCGGCGATCAACGTCAACGACTCGGTCACCAAGTCCAAGTTCGACAACAAGTACGGCTGCCGGCACTCCCTGATCGACGGCATCAACCGTGGCACCGACGCCCTGATCGGCGGCAAGAAGGCGCTGGTCTGCGGCTACGGCGACGTCGGCAAGGGCAGCGCGGAGTCCCTCAAGGGCCAGGGCGCACGGGTGACCGTCACCGAGATCGACCCGATCAACGCGCTGCAGGCGCTGATGGAGGGCTACGACGTCCAGACCGTCGAGCAGGCCATCGGCGACGCCGACATCGTGATCACCACGACCGGCAACAAGGACATCATCACCCTGGAGCACATGAAGGCGATGAAGAACCAGGCCATCCTGGGCAACATCGGCCACTTCGACAACGAGATCGACATGGCCGCCCTGGAGACCTCCGGCGCGGTGCGCGACAACGTCAAGCCGCAGGTCGACGTCTGGACCTTCCCCGACACCGGCAAGTCGATCATCGTGCTGTCCGAGGGCCGGCTGCTCAACCTGGGCAACGCCACCGGCCACCCGTCGTTCGTGATGAGCAACAGCTTCTCCAACCAGGTGATCGCTCAGATCGAGCTGTGGACCAAGGGCGATGAGTACGACAACGAGGTCTACCGGCTGCCCAAGCACCTGGACGAGAAGGTGGCCCGCATCCACGTCGAGGCTCTGGGCGGCACGCTGACCAAGCTGACCAAGGACCAGGCCGAGTACATCGGCGTCGATGTGGAAGGCCCGTACAAGCCGGACCACTACCGGTACTGATTTTCTCCGCGAACCGACGCAAGAGCCCCCATTCCGGCCTGGAATTGGGGGCTTTTGCGTCTGCTCGGCAGGGGGCTGACTAGGCTTCCCGCCGTGCTGATCGCGATCGAAGGCGTTGACGGCGCCGGCAAGAACACGCTGGCCCAAGGGTTGCGCACCGCCTTCGAGGGCGCCGGCCAGTCGGTGGCCACGTTGGCGTTCCCGCGCTACGGCGTCTCGGTGACCGCCGATGTGGCCGCCGAGGCATTGCACGGGCAGCACGGCGATCTAGCCGACTCGGTGTATGCGATGGCGATGTTGTTCGCGCTGGACCGCGCCGGCGCCAAAGGCGAGATCGACGCGCTGTGCCGGGGAAACGACGTGGTGATCTTGGACCGGTACGTCGCCTCCAGCGCGGCCTACAGCGCCGCCCGGCTGCATCAGGGCGCCGACGGCGAGATGGTGGACTGGGTGCGCCGGCTGGAATTCGAGCGGCTCGCGCTGCCCGCGCCGGACTGGCAGGTACTGCTCGACGTGCCCACCGAACTCGCCGCGCAGCGGGCCCGGCACCGTGAGGAGCACGACGCCGCACGCACCCGCGACAGCTACGAGCGCGACGACGGTCTGCAGCGCCGCACCGGCGCGGTGTATCGCGGGTTGGCCCAAGCCGGGTTCGCTGGACGCTGGCAGATAGTCGGCCCGACGGTCGATGCGGCCGCTCTGGCGGCCGAGATGCGCGGGTAACTCCGCGAAACGCGCGTGTGATAGCCACGTTTTATCTCGATCTGGTGACACCATGTACGCCATGAGGCAAAGGATTCTTGTCGTCGACGACGACGCGTCGCTGGCCGAGATGCTCACCATCGTGTTGCGTGGGGAGGGTTTCGACACCGCGGTCGTCGGTGACGGCACCCAGGCGCTCACCGCGGTGCACGAGCTGCGGCCCGACCTGGTGCTGCTGGACCTGATGCTGCCCGGCATGAACGGCATCGACGTCTGTCGGGTGCTGCGCAAGGACTCCGGTGTCCCGATCGTGATGCTCACCGCCAAGACCGACACCGTCGACGTGGTGCTCGGGCTGGAGTCGGGCGCCGACGACTACATCATGAAGCCGTTCAAGCCCAAGGAGCTGGTGGCCCGGGTGCGGGCCCGGCTGCGCCGCAACGACGACGAGCCGGCTGAGATGCTCTCGATCGCCGATATCGACATCGACGTGCCGGCGCACAAGGTGAGCCGGGCCGGTGAGCAGATCTCGCTGACCCCGCTGGAGTTCGACCTGCTGGTGGCGCTGGCACGCAAACCGCGGCAGGTGTTTACTCGTGAGGTGCTTCTCGAACAGGTCTGGGGATATCGCCACCCGGCGGACACCCGGCTGGTGAACGTGCACGTCCAGCGCCTGCGGGCCAAGGTGGAGCAAGACCCGGAGAACCCGACTGTGGTGCTGACCGTCCGAGGAGTGGGTTACAAGGCCGGACCCCCGTGATCCCCACCGGGGAGCGGCGCACGTGATCTTCGCGTCTTCGACGATGCCGAGCGCCAGCGAGGCTGAGGAGAAGCGCCAATGATCTTCAGCTCCAGACGGCGCCCCCGGCGATCGGGTCCACTGCTGCTCGGTGTGAACACACTGCGCCGCGCGGTGCAGGTCGCCTGGCGTCGTTCGCTGCAACTGCGGGTTGTGGTGCTGACGCTGGGCATGTCGGCTGTGGTCATCCTGGGTCTCGGTTTCGTGTTGACCAGCCAGATCACCGACCGGGTGCTGGACGTCAAGGTTCGGGCGGCCACCGAGCAGATCGTGCGGGCGCGGGTCACTGCCGGTGGCATCGTCGGCGGTGAGGAGGCCCGCTCGCTGACGTCGAGTCTGCAGCTGGCTCGCAACACACTGATGTCCAAGACCGACCCGGCTGCCGGCAGCGGCACGGCAGGCGCGTTCGACGCGGTCCTGGTGGTCCCCGGCGAAGGGCCGCGCGCGGCGACCGCCGCCGGGCCGGTGGATCAGGTTCCGGCAGCGCTGCGGGAATTCGTCAAGGCCGGTCAGGTCAGCTACCAGTACGCGACCGTGCACGTCGAAGGCTTTTCCGGGCCGGCGCTGGTGATCGGGACGCCGACGACGTCGCGCATCACCAACCTGGAGCTCTACCTCATCTATCCGCTGGGCACCGAACGCAACACGATCAGCATGGTGCGCGGGACGATCGCCACCGGTGGCCTGGTGCTGCTAGTGCTGCTGGCGGGTATCGCCTTGCTGGTGTCGCGGCAGGTGGTGCTGCCGGTGCGGTCGGCTTCGCGGATCGCCGAACGGTTCGCCGAAGGCCATCTGTCCGAACGGATGCCGGTGCGCGGTGAAGACGACATGGCCCGCCTGGCGGTGTCCTTCAATGACATGGCCGAGACCCTGTCGCGCGAGATCACCCAGCTCGAGGAGTTCGGCAACCTGCAGCGCCGGTTCACCTCCGACGTCAGCCACGAACTGCGTACCCCGCTGACCACCGTGCGGATGGCCGCCGACCTGATCCACGACCACAGCGAAGACCTCGAGCCCTCGCTGCGGCGCTCGACCGAACTGCTGGTCAGTGAGCTGGACCGGTTCGAGTCTCTGCTCAACGATCTGCTGGAGATCTCCCGTCACGACGCCGGTGTGGCCGAGTTGTCCGTGGAGTCGGTGGACCTGCGCTCCACCGTCAACAGCGCCCTGGAGAACGTGGGGCACCTGGCGGCCGACGCCGGTGTCCAGCTCAAGGTGGACATGCCCGGCAATCAGGTGATCGCCGAGGTCGATCCGCGCCGGGTGGAACGCATCCTGCGCAACCTGATCGCCAACGCCATCGACCACGCCGAGCACAAGCCGGTGGTGATTCGAATGGCCGCCGACGAAGACACGGTGGCGGTCACGGTGCGCGACCACGGCGTGGGGCTGCGCCCGGGCGAGGAGAAGCTGGTGTTCAGCCGGTTCTGGCGTGCCGACCCATCCCGGGTGCGGCGCTCCGGCGGAACCGGGCTGGGCCTGGCGATCAGTGTGGAGGACGCCCGGCTGCACCAGGGCCGGCTGGAGGCCTGGGGCGAGCCGGGCAAGGGGGCCTGCTTCCGGCTCACCCTGCCGTTGGTGCGCGGACACAAGGTCACCACCAGCCCGCTGCCGATGAAGCCGGTGAGCGCCGCCGAGCGTCGGGAACGTCGTCAGCGGGCCCGCGAGCACGCCGAGAGGATCGGATGATGCCGCGCAACAGGATCGCGACGCGGATGCTGGTCGTGGCAGCGTTGGTGGGCGCGCTGGCCGGGTGCGCCGGGGTGCCCAGCACGTCGGCGCCGCAGGCGATCGGCACGGTGGAGTCGCCGCCGCCGTCGGTGCTGCCCAAGCCCACCCCGGGGATGGATCCCGATGTGCTGCTGCGGGAATTCCTCAAGGCGACCGCCGATCCGGCTAACCGGCACCGCGCGGCGCGGCAGTTCCTCACCCAGGAGGCCTCTGACTCCTGGGACGACGCCGGTAGCGCGTTGCTGATCGACAACGTGGTTTTCGTCGAGACGCGCAGCGCCGGCCGGGTCGCGGTCACAATGCGCGCCGACATGCTGGGGTCGCTCTCGGACATGGGGGTGTTCGAGACCGCCGAGGGCGCCCTGCCGGCCCCGGAGCCGATCGAACTGCTCAAGACCTCCGACGGTTGGCGCATCGATCGGCTGCCCAACGGGGTGTTCCTGGACTGGCAGCAGTTCCAGGCGACCTACAAGCGCAACACGCTCTACTTCGTCGACCCGACCGGCAAGACAGTGGTGCCCGATCCCCGCTACGTGGCGGTGTCCGATCCCGACCAGTTGGCGACCGAACTGGTGTCCAAGCTGATTGCCGGCCCCCGCCCCGAGATGGCCGGGGTGCGCAATCTGCTGTCGCCTCCCGTGCGACTGCGCGGGCCGGTGACCCGCGCCGACGGCGGCAAGAGCGGGGTCGGCCGCGGCTACGGCGGCGCGAAGATCGACCTGGACAGTTTGGCGGCCACCGACCCCAACACCAGGAAACTGCTTGCCGCGCAACTCATTTGGACGCTGGCCCGCGCTGATATCAAAGGCCCCTACGTGATCGACGCCGACGGCGCGGCGCTCGACGACAGGTTCCCCGACGGGTGGACCACCTCGGATGTGGCCACCACCGACCCGGGCGCCTCCGATGGCGCCGGCGCGGGCATACACGCGCTGGTGGGTGGATCGCTGCTGGTACTGGACGGCCAGCAGGCCAACCGGGTGCCCGGGGCGTTCGGCCGGGAGCCCGATCAGGAATCGTGCGCGCTGTCGCGCAATGGCCGTCAGGTGGCCTCGGTGGTGGTGCACCCCGGTGACCCGGAGGCCACCCTGTGGATCGGTGACCTCGGCGGCGAGGCGGTGCAGGCGGCTGAGGGGCACACCCTGTCGCGGCCCAGCTGGTCGCTGGACGAGGCCGTGTGGGTGGTGGTCGACGGCAACAATGTGCTGCGGGCCATCCAAGAAGTCGCAACGGGCCGCCCGGCCCGGATCCCGGTGGATTCCGGGGCGGTCTCCGCGCGGTTCCCCGGACCGATCAGCGAGCTGCAACTGTCCCGTGACGGCACCCGGGCTGCCATGGTGATCGGTGGACAGGTGATCCTGGCCGGTATCGAGCAGATGCCCGGCGGCCAGTTCGTGCTGCACTACCCGCGCCGGCTGGGCTTCGGGCTGGGCTCCTCGGCGGTGTCGTTGAGCTGGCGCACCGGCGACGACATCGTGGTGAGCCGGTCCGATCCCAAACATCCGGTGTCCTACGTCAATATCGACGGGGTCAACTCCGATGCACCCAATGGCAATCTGCAGCTGCCGGTGTCGACGATCGTCGCCGACCCGTCCACGGTCTATGTGGCCGATCCGCGGGGTGTGCTCGCGCTGTCGTCCGCGGCGGCCGAGGACGAGCAGAGCTGGTCGCCGCTGGGGCCGTTCATGGTGAGCGGAGCGTTGCCGGTACTGCCGGGCTGAGCGTTGCCCCGCTGCGATCCCGACCAATCCTTTGTATGTGAAAAAGATGTGAAGACATCCGGGAACCATCCGGGTGGTGGCGCGCTGGAATTACCCGAATTGAGTGGGCTGTCCCGTGGTGTGGCCCAAGGCAGGTTGCCTCACATGCGATGCCAATGTCTACAACAGGGACCGGAACATTGCGAATTCTTGCCGGCGGTCGTGGGGCAGGAATTCATATAAAGGCTATTCAAAAACAATGTCTTGTAGAAATTGGACGCTCGTGACACGGTGGCGTCTCGGTGTCCATGTACTGGACAATTGCACGCTCCGCCGGTTGTCGTCGCGAAGTCTTCGAGGCCCGGGATGTTCAGAAAAGCGCGGGAATCCACGGAATTGACAATCCGCTCGTCCGGTCATAAGCGATACCCGCGATGTAAAGCGATTTTACATCGCTACCCCATGAATATAACAGAACTATAACGTAATAATAACGATAAAATCACGAAGCCGAATGCGAGGTTAACCTAAGAATCGCCTGTGCCATACGCTGCCGACAATCGTGTCGCCCGGTCATCCGGGGCCGACCCAACGTCAGGAGCGGCTCATGCAAAGACTTCTTCGTCCGTACTTCACCAGCGGCGTCGTCCTCGTCGGTGCCAGCCTCATCGCCGTCGCGCCCGTCGAGCCGATACCGAGTGCCATGCCGGCACGCGCGGTCGCACTGGCCGGCAGCCCCACCGACATCGCCGGCGCCTACCAGGACCTCTATGCCAACACCCTCGCCAACCTGCAGGCCATGGACCAACTCTGGCTCGCGCAGCCGTTCCCCGTGCTGCAACAGATCGTCGCCAACTGGACCGGCTACTTCGAGCTGATCAGCGCCGACCCGGCGTCGATAGGCACCGTCCTAGGAGACATCTCCAACAACGTGCAGCAGGTGGGTGCCCTGCTCGCGAACCTGTTGCCGGCCATCGGCGCCCAGGTCTTCCCCCTCCCGGCGCCGATCTCGGTCGACCTCTCGGCGCCGCTGGCCGCCCTGCTCGCCGCGGTGGGTCCGCTGGTCACCACCGCCAACGAGTTCGGCGAGATCATCGAAGCGATCCAATCAGCCGCGGATCCCGCCGCCGTGCTCACCGCACTAATGACGGCCCCCGCCCAGCTCCTGAACGCCTACCTTAACGGCGCCGACAACCTCGATCTGCTGGGGGTGAGCATCCCCGCCTTCAACGGACTGCTGGTTCCCGGACAGATCCTCGACACCGCGGTGCCCCTCGGCGAACTGCTGGCAGAACTGGACGGACTGCTCGGCGGACTGGGCGATCTGCTCAACGGGCTGGACGGCGAGGGTACCGACCTCGGCGGAGTGCTTGACCATGTGCTGACCACCCCGCTGCCCGGACTGCTGGGGGATCTGGGCTTGGGCACCCTCACGCTGGGCGGGCTGCTCGACGGCGTCGGAATGGGCGGTCTGGGGCTGGACCGGCTGCTGGCAACCATCGGGTTGGGTGAGGTCACATTGCCAAGTCTGCTGGGGAATCTGGGCTTGGGTGACCTGACGCTGGGCGGCCTGCTGGGCGGTGTCGGTTTGGGCGGCGTGACGCTGGGTGACCTGCTGGTGGATGTGGGACTGGGCGGGATGACGATGTCGGGTCTGCTCGGCGGCATTGGGATGGCCGACACCACACTCGCTGACCTGTTGAACGATGTCGGTGTCGGTGAGCTGCCACTCTCGGAGTTACTGGCCGACGTGGGGTTGGGCAGCTCCACGCTGCCCGACCTGATGGAAACGCTGGGGCTGGGTGACCTGACGCTGGTCGGTCTGCTGGCCGGGGTGGGGTTGGGCGACGTCACGCTGCCCGCCCTGCTCGGGGGTGCGGGTTTGAGTGATCTGACGCTGCCCGGTCTGTTGGACGGCGTGGGGTTGGGCGACACGACGTTGGTCGGGCTGCTCGACGGGGTGGGCCTGGGCGACCTCAACATCGGAGCACTGCTGGGTGTCATCGGGCTGGGTGGAACTACCCTGCCCGACCTGATCGAGGACCTGGGAATGAGCGGCACGACGCTGACCGGTCTGTTGGACGGGGTGGGGCTGGGTGACATGACGCTGCCCGCCCTGCTCGGTGGTGCGGGGCTGGGGCATATGACGCTGCTCGGGCTGTTGGACGGCGTGGGACTGGGCGACACGACGTTGGTCGGGCTGCTCGACGGGGTGGGCCTGGGCTCGCTGAATGTCGGCGCGATGTTGGGTGCTGTCGGGCTGGGCGGCACCGCCCTGCCCGACCTGATCGACGACCTGGGAATGAGCGACCTGACCCTGGGCGGCCTGCTGGCGGGACTGGGCACCGCGGACGTGACGCTGGGCGGCCTGATGGAGACGTTGGATCTGACCGACCTGAGCGTGGGCGGCCTGGTCGGCGCCGTCGGCTTGGACGACCTGAATCTCGGTGGACTGCTCACCGGCATCGGCTTGGACGGCACGACGCTGCCCGGCCTGATCGGTGACCTGGGACTGGCCGACCTGACCCTGGGCGGGCTGGTCGGCGGCGTCGGGGCCGGCGGCACGACGCTGCCCGAACTGCTGGACCACATGGACATGGGCGACATCACGCTGTCCGGGATGGTCGGCGCCCTGCTGGGCACCACCACCTTGCCCGGCGTACTGGCCAGCATCGGTCTGGGCGACCAGAGTCTGGGGGGCTTGCTGGGCGGCCTCGGGCTGGGCGGGATGAGCCTGCACACGCTGTTCTACAACCTGAACATGAACGGCCTGGTGCTCAAGGACGTGCTGAACAACCTCGGGCTGGGCGACATCAGCATCGGCACCATGATCAACGCCATGGGGTTGGGCACCATGGGCCTGCACAGCCTGGTCAACAACCTCGGTATGGGTCAGCTGACCCTGGTGGAGCTGTTGAACACGGTCGGCGTCGGGCAGCAGGGCCTGGGCGGGCTGCTGCACGACTTCAACGTGACCCTGGGCATCGGCTCGCTGTTCTCTGCTCTGGGGCTGGACTTCGGGCTGGTCAACGGGCTTCTGGACGCAGTCAACCTCAACGATGCCATCGATTCGACCGGCATCACCGTCGGAGGGCTGCTGAGTTTCTTCGGCCTGAACGTGACCCTGAACCAGCTGTTGGGCAACATCGCCGCGCAGGGCGCCGGGGTGAGCCTCAATGGCGTGTTGCACGGGTTGGGGCTCTACAACCAGACGTTGCCCCTGATCCTGTTGAACCTCGGTCTGGGCAATTTCACCCTGGGCTGGACCGGATGGAACGGCCTGCTGCAGGTCTTGGGTCTGGAGCACACGAGCATCAACGGGCTGCTGAACGCGGTGGGGCTCGGCGACGACAACCTGGTCGGCCTGCTCAACAGCCTGGGCCTGGGCGTGAGCCTGCCGCAGCTGCTCGACAACCTGGGAATCGGCGGCCTGAGCCTCAACGACGTCGTGAGCGGCCTGAGCCTGGGCACCATGGACCTCAACGGCCTGCTGGGCGCGTTCGGCATCGATGACCTGAATCTGGCCACCCTGTTGCAGAACCTGGTCGGCAACCTGACCCTTCCGGGCCTGGTCAACAACCTGGGTATCAACGACGTGACGTTGGGCGCGCTGCTGGGCGACCTGGCCACCGGCGACCTCACCCTCGGCACGCTGCTGGGCAACCTGAACCTGAGCGGTCTGACGCTGGGCGGACTGCTGGACAGCCTGAATCTCAGCGGCCTCGGGCTGGGAAACATGCTGGGCGGGCTTAACCTGGGCGGCCTCACCCTGCCCGGCCTGTTGGAGGGGCTGGGCCTGGACGATCTCACGCTGGGCGCGCTGCTGACCGATCTGGGCACCGGGAACTTCACGTTGTCGGGGCTGCTGACCAATCTGGGGCTGGCTGGGGTGACGCTGCCGGGGCTGGTCACGGACCTGGGCTTGGGTGATGTGACGCTGTCGGGCCTGTTGGGCGGTCTGGGCATCGGTGGGATGTTCCTGCCCGGCCTGCTGACCGACCTGGGCTTGGGTGATGTGACGCTGTCGGGCCTGCTGGGCAACCTGGGTGTCAGCGATCTGACGCTGGGTGAGTTGCTCAGCGATCTGGGGACCGGCAACTTCACGCTGGCGGGTCTGCTCACCGATCTGGGCCTGGGTGAGGTGACGTTGCCGGGGTTGGTGACGGATCTCGGCTTGGGTGATCTGACGCTGACGGGCCTGTTGGGCGGTCTGGGGATCGGGGGGACGTTCGTGCCCGGCCTGCTGGACAACCTGGGCCTGGGTGAGATGTGAGCCGTCCCGGTAAGTCCGGGGACTGATTTCCTTGAATCACCCCGCCTTCGGTGGGGTGTGCCTGTGATCGTAGTGAAGCGCTTC
>NZ_JRMM01000117.1:0-14520 GCF_000972905.1 Mycobacterium sp. UM_Kg27 | reverse complement strand
TCTCCTTCGTCGAGCCTCGCTGAACCGCCGGGTCCGAGCGGCGGTCCCAGCTTCGCCTCTCCTTCGTCGAGCCTCGCTGAACCGCCGGGCGAAGAGACCGCGCTGATCATCTACACCTCCGGCACCACCGGACCGCCCAAAGGTGTGCAACTGAGCCGGCGGGCGCTGGCCGCGGACCTCGACGCCCTGGCGCAGGCCTGGCAGTGGAGCCCCGATGACGTGCTGGTCCACGGCTTGCCGATGTATCACGTGCACGGCTTGGTCTTGGGCTTGTTGGGTTCGTTGCGGGTGGGCAACCGCTTCGTACACACCGGCAAGCCGACGCCGGAGGCATACGCGGCCGCGGGCGGCACGCTGTATTTCGGGGTGCCCACCGTGTGGTCGCGAGTGGTCGCCGACGCGAGCGCCGCCGCAGCGCTGCGGCCGGCGCGGCTGCTGGTCTCGGGCAGCGCGGCGCTTCCCGTCCCGGTGTTCGACGCCCTCGTCGCCCAGACCGGTCACGCACCCATCGAGAGGTACGGCAGTACCGAGTCGCTGATCACGGTGAGCACGCGGGTCGACGGCGAGCGCCGCCCGGGATGGGTGGGTCTGCCGTTGCATGGGGTGCAGACCAAGCTCGTCGCCGATGACGGTGGCCCGGTGCCGCACGACGGGGCGACGATCGGGCGGCTCGCGGTGCGCGGGCCGACACTGTTCAACGGTTACCTCAACCGGCCCGACGCCACCGCCGAGGCATTCGACGCCGATGGGTGGTACCGCACCGGGGACGTGGCCGTGATCGACGGCGACGGTATGCATCGGATCGTCGGCCGCGAATCGGTCGATCTGATCAAGACCGGCGGCTTCCGGGTCGGGGCCGGTGAGATCGAGACGGCGTTGCTGGGCCATCCCGCGGTTTGCGAAGTGGCCGTCGTCGGATTGCCCGACGAAGACCTGGGGCAGCGGATCGTCGCATTCGTGGTCGCCTCGGCGCCATGTGCTGGGCTGCCCAGCGAATTGATCGACTATGTCGGTCAACAGCTTTCGGCGCACAAGCGGCCTCGTGAGGTGCGGATCGTGGATGCTTTGCCGCGCAACGCGATGGGAAAGGTGCTCAAGAAGGCGCTGCTGACGTAGGCTCCGCTTGCGCGAATGGAAACCAGAAGGGTGGCCCCGTGAAGGCTAGGAACCGATTCAGTCTCGCCGCTGTCACCGTTGTTGCCTGCGCGTCGGTCCTACTCGGTGGATGCTCGGCGGTGGACAAGGTCATCAACAAAGGTGGCGACACCACCTGCGGAGAGTTCAACGGCCACACCGACGAGAAGCAGCGCGCCGAGATCTCCAAGATGCTCAAGGACTCCAAGGGCGGCGAGCCGTCGAACCTGGAGCTGTCGGGAACGCAGGTTGCGGTCAGCGCTTACTGCAAGACGATCGGGAAAGACAGCGACAAGATCAGCAGGGTAATGCTGTAACGCTGCTTAGTTGGCGTGCAGGTCCTCGTTGAGCGCGATGCCCTGACCGTCACGGGCCACCACCTCGACCGCGCCGGTCTGCGAGTTGCGGCGGAACAGCAGGTTGTTTCCGCCGGCCAGGTCGCGGGCCTTGGCCGTGCTGCCGTCGGGCAGGGTGACCTTGGTTCCGGCGGTGACGTAGAGCCCGGCCTCGACCACGCAGTCGTCGCCCAGTGGGATGCCCAGTCCGGCGTTCGCGCCCAGCAAGCAGCGCTGGCCGATCGAAATCACCTGGGTCCCACCGCCGGACAGCGTGCCCATGATCGAAGCGCCGCCGCCGACATCGGAGCCGTCGCCGACCACCACACCGGCGGAGATGCGGCCTTCGACCATCGAGGCGCCCAGCGTGCCCGCGTTGAAGTTGACGAATCCTTCGTGCATCACTGTGGTCCCGGATGCCAGGTGCGCGCCGAGGCGCACCCGGTCGGCGTCGGCGATACGCACGCCGGACGGCAGCACGTAGTCGACCATGCGGGGGAACTTGTCCACGCCGTAGACCGTCACCGGGCCGCGCCGGCGCAACCGGGCCCGAGTCGACTCGAACCCCTCCACGGCGCACGGACCGTAATTGGTCCACACCACGTTGGTCAGCACGCCGAAAAGTCCGCCGGCGTTGAGCCCGTGCGGCACCACCAGTCGGTGCGACAGCAGGTGCAGGCGCAGGTAGGCGTCGTAGGCGTCGGCAGCGGTGTCGTCCAGTGATCCGATCACGGTGCGCACCGCGACCGTCTCAGTGCCGCGGTCTTCGTCACGCCCGAGCAGTCCGGCCAACTCGGCGGGCACCTCATCCGCGCCAAGGCGGGTCGTCCCGGGCTGGCCCGAGCCACCCAACTCCGGTGCGGGAAACCAGGTGTCGAGCACCGATCCGTCTGCGGCCAGCGTCGCTATCCCGACGCCCGAAGCTCCAGTCACGCCGGTCAGGCTACGTTCTTTCGGCGAACAGTGCCCCAGCGGGGGTGCCCCCAGCAAAAGTCCCGGCGCGCCCCGGCGGGTTCACATCTGCTCGGCGGCCACGCGCACGCACTAGGCTGAATCCGTGCTGGACCTGCACTCCGACCCGATTGCCCTGACCGCGGCGCTGGTGGACATTCCCAGCGAGTCGCGGCGCGAAGCGCGCATCGCCGACGAGGTCGAAGCCGCACTGCGGGCGCAGGCCCCCGGCTTCGAGATCGTCCGCGACGGCGACGCGGTACTGGCCCGCACGCACCTGGGACGCCCGAACCGGGTGTTGCTGGCCGGGCATCTGGACACCGTGCCGGTGGCCGGCAACCTGCCCAGCCGGCGCACCAGCACCGCTGACGAGGGCGACGTGCTGCACGGTTGCGGCACCGTCGACATGAAATCCGGTGTCGCCGTCTTCCTGCACCTGGCCGCCACCCTCACCGAACCGGTGCACGACCTGACCTGCGTGTTCTACGACTGCGAGGAGATCGAGGCAGCCGCCAACGGGCTGGGCCGCATCGAGCGCAACCTGCCGGACTGGCTGGCGGCGGACCTCGCCATCCTCGGCGAGCCCACCGGCGGCTACATCGAGGCCGGCTGCCAGGGCACCCTGCGGGTCGTCGTCACCGCGGCCGGTACCCGGGCGCATTCGGCGCGGTCCTGGCTGGGCGACAACGCCATCCACAAACTGGGGGCGGTGCTGAATCGGCTGGCCGCCTACCAGCCGCGCAGTATCGACATCGACGGCTGTGTCTACCGGGAGGGCCTGTCGGCGGTGCGCATCGACGGCGGGGTGGCCGGCAACGTCATCCCCGATGCCGCGAGCGTGACCGTGAACTTCCGCTTCGCCCCGGACCGCACGCCCCACGAGGCGCTGATCCACGTTCAGGAGGTGTTCGACGGCCTGCACGTGAAGATCGAGCAGACCGACTGCGCCGCCGGCGCCCTGCCGGGGCTCACCGCACCCGCCGCCGCCGCGCTGGTGTCCGCCGCTGACGGACAGGTGCGGGCCAAGTACGGCTGGACCGACGTCTCCCGGTTCGCCGCCCGCGGCATTCCCGCGGTCAACTACGGCCCCGGTGATCCCAACCTGGCCCATACCGTCGACGAGCGGGTGCCGGTCGCGCAGATCAGCACGGTGGCCGAGCTGCTGCGCGGCTTCCTCAGCTCCTGAGCCGGTTCAGCGCGGTCCGGCCGAACGCGCAGTCGACTTCGTCGCACAGCCGGCTCAACGGGTCGACGGCCCGGGCATCGCCGAGCTGGGCGGCGGTGTCCCAAGCCTGCAGCGCCACCGCGGACTGCCCGGTGCGTTCGGCCATCTTGGCGGCTTCTCGGGCCGCGGCGATCGCCCCATGTTGGTCGCGCATGCCGGCCCGCTGCCAAGCCCGCGCCACCCCCAGCTCCGGAGCGAACAGCGCTGACTTGGTGCCGTGCCGGGATTCGGCCCGGCTCAATGCCTTTGCCGCACCGGCGATGTCGGACTGGCGGGCCAGTGCGGTGGCAAGAAGCGTCAGCGACAGCGGGCCCCACGAATAGCCGGTGCGCTCCAGCGTGGCCGTGGCCGGCACCAACATTGCGGTCGCAGCCTCGTACTCTTCGGCGGCGATCAGCACCTGCGCCACCAGCACCTCGCCGATAGCCCGGCCGGGCTGGGACAGCTCGGCGAAATCGGTGAATTGCCAGGCTAGCTCGCGGGCGTCGTCGAGCCGGTCGTCCATCAGCAGAGCGGTGATCTCGGCGAGCCCGACAGTGAACCGCAGCACCCCGGGATGTTCGGCGTCCAGGGCACGGCGCGCTAAGGGGCCGACGTCGTCGAAGCGACCGGATCGCGCCGCGCACAGCGCCGCGGCGCTGCCCGCCCACGCCACCGCCATGTCGTCGGCGGCCGGGTCGGCCAGGACCTCGGTGGCGGCCTGCACGGCGCGACCGATGTTGCCGGCATTCATCGCGAAGGTGGCGCCGAGCGCATCCAGGGTGATGCGCGGGGCCACGCCGGTCACCCGGCTACGCGTGGCCGCCAGGAAGGCGGTGGCGCGTTCGGGCTCGCCCAGCATGAAGAACTGATTGGCGGCCCGCGGCAGCGCCCAGGCCATCAGCTCCGGCTCGCTGAGGCCGGCCGGGTCGACGGCCGCCAGTACCGCGTCGGCGTCGCGCCCACGGCTCTGCCAACCCAGCGCGTGCGCCAGCGCCAGCCGCGCCGCCAGTCCGTCCGACCGATCCAGGGCGTGACGGGCCAGCCGCTCACCCAGTTGCAGATCGCCCAGTCTCAGCGCCTGCTGCGCGGCCTCCACCACCTCGGCGGCGGGCTGCGGGGCGTCGCTGTCGGCGGACAGCGCTGCCAGCCGCAACTGCTCGCCGACGTGTGCGCAGGGCCGGGAGGTCAGCCTGCCGACCACGTCGGTACGCCGGGCACGCGCATCCTCGACTCCGAGAGCGCCGCGGGCACGCTCAGCGAACAGCGGGTGAGCGGTGTAGACCACCGGGTCCGGCTCGCGGCCGCCGCGAGCGCGGGTCTCCACCGCGCCCAGCTCCTCGGCGTGGCGGACCGCGTCGGCGCTGGTGAGGCTGATCAGATCGACCAGCGCCAGCGGCTCGAAGACGGCCAGGTAGTCCAGCACCGCACGAGCGTCGGCCGGCAAGCCCGCCACGAAGGCGTCCACGTCACGGCCGGCCTCACCCGCCGCAGCTGCGGCGGTGATATCGATGCGAGTCAGCAGGTCGTCGCCCCACAGTGCGGTGATCGGCGGCGGTGGAGCTGGGGAGCAGTCGGCGCGCCCGGTGACGATCACTCGGGCCGACCCGGTCAGGGCCAGCTGGTAGACCAGCGTCGCCGATAAGATGTCGAGCAGATGGGCGTCATCGACCACCAGCAGCAGCTCGCCCGCCGCATCGACCAACGAGGCGCGCGCCGCCCGCAGCAGCGCGGCCGGCTTGCCGATGTCGGCCACCGCAACCAGATGGCTGAAGGCGCCGAACGGCATGTCGCGCTCGGCGGGGGTGCCGATCACCCAGCACACTCGCGTCCCGGGATGGCGGTCGGCGTAATCCTCGGCCGCCAACCGGGCCAGGGTGGACTTGCCGCACCCGTCGGGACCGAGCACCACCGCGCCGGCCCGGGCCGCGCCGGGGTCCAGTGCTGCGGTGAGTTGATGCAACGCCGCCGAGTGCTCGGGAATGTTCCACCGGATCGGCATCGCCGAGAGTTTACGGTCTGAGCCAACCGCCCGATAGCCTTTCGGTGTGCGGTCGAGCGAATGGGCGGTCTGTGTCTACTGCGCGTCGGGCCCCAACGATCCGGCACTGCTGGCGCTGGCCGCCAAGGTCGGTGCCGCGATCGCCGAGCGGGGCTGGACGCTGGTGTGGGGAGGCGGCAACGTCTCGGCGATGGGCGCGCTTGCGGTGGCCGCCCGCGAGCGCGGCGGGCACACCGTCGGGGTGATCCCCAAGGCGCTGCTGCACCGCGAGGTGGCCGACGTCGACGCCGACGAGCTGATCGTCACCGACACCATGCGCGAGCGAAAGCAGGTGATGGATGACCGCGCCGACGCATTCCTGACCCTGCCCGGCGGTATCGGCACGCTGGAAGAGCTGTTCGAAACATGGACGGCCGGGTATCTGGGGATGCACGACAAAGAGGTGGTGCTCCTCGATCCCGATGGCCACTTCGAGGGGCTGTGGACGTGGCTGTCGGGGCTCATCGACACCGGTTTCGTGTCCCGGCGTGCGATGGATCGCCTGCTGGTGTTCGGCGATATGGAGGCGGCGCTGGACGCCTGTTCACCCGGTACCGCCGGTAGCGGTTAAGCTCTCGATTTTCGGCGAAATGAGGCGATAAAGTGTCCGACCACGACTCCGGCACCGTCACCCAGGTGGGACTGGTCGACGTTCTGGCCCGCACCCCCCGCCTGTTGGCCGACGCGCCGACCATCCTGCGCGGGCTGTGGACCGGACTGCGGGCCCGGCCCACCTCCAAGGCCTCGATCGGCAAGGTCTTCCAGGATCGCGCGGCCCAACTCGGTGACCGGGTCTTCATCCGGTTCGGCGAGCAGCACCTGACCTACCGCGAAGCCAACGAGACCGTGAACCGCTACGCCGCGGTGCTGGCCGCGCGCGGCGTCGGCCACGGCGACGTCGTCGGGATCATGCTGCGCAACTCCCCGGACGCGGTGCTGATGATGCTGGCCGTCGCCAAATGCGGTGGGGTGGCCGGCATGCTCAACTACCACCAGCGCGGTGATGTGCTGGCCCACAGTCTGGACCTGCTGGGCGCCGCCTTGCTGGTTGCGGAGTCCGATCTGGTCGATGCCGTCAAGGAGTGTGGCCGCACCGACGCGCCGGTGACCATCGAGGAGTTCCGGCGGCTGGCCGCCACCGCACCGGACGGCAACCCCGCATCGGTCAACGCGGTACTGGCCAAGGACACCGCGTTCTACATCTTCACCTCCGGCACCACCGGCTACCCCAAGGCCAGCGTGATGACGCACTACCGCTGGTTGCGTGCGCTGGCCACCTTCGGAGGTGTCGGGCTGCGCCTGCGCGGCAGCGACACGCTGTACTGCTGCCTGCCGCTGTACCACAACAACGCGCTGACGGTCGCGGTGTCGTCGGTGCTCAACGCCGGCGCCACGCTGGCCCTGGGCAAGTCATTCTCGGCCTCACGGTTCTGGGACGAGGTGATCGCCGCGGACGCCACGGCGTTCGTCTACATCGGCGAGCTCTGCCGGTATCTGCTCAACCAGCCCGCCAAGCCCACCGACCGTGCACACCAGGTGCGGGTGATCGCAGGCAACGGGCTGCGGCCGGAGATCTGGGACGAGTTCACCCACCGGTTCGGGATCAAGCGGGTCTGCGAGTTCTACGCCGCCAGCGAGAGCAACAGTGCCTTCCTCAACGTGTTCAACGTGCCGCGCAGCACCGGTGTCTATCCGTTGCCGCTGGCCTACGTGCAATACGACCCCGACACCGGCCTGCCGCTGCGCGGCCCGGACGGCTGGGTGCAGCGAGTGCCTGCCGGCCAGCCCGGGCTGTTGCTGAGCCCGGTGAACCGGTTCTCGCCGTTCGACGGCTACACCGATCCCGAGGCCAACGAGAAGAAGCTGGTGCGCAACGCCTTCCGCGAAGGGGACTGCTGGTTCAACACCGGTGACCTGATGCGCCCGCAGGGCATGGGGCATGCCGCATTCGTCGACCGGCTCGGCGACACCTTCCGGTGGAAGGGCGAGAACGTCGCCACCACCCAGGTCGAGGCCGCGCTGAGCGTCGACGACGCGATCGAGGAGTGCGCCGTCTACGGCGTCGAGGTGCCCGGGACCGGTGGCCGTGCCGGGATGGCCGCGGTCAAACTGCGCGACGGCGTGACCTTCGACGGGCCGGGGCTGGCCGCCGTGGTCTTCGACCAGCTGCCTTCCTATGCGGTGCCGTTGTTCGTGCGGGTGGTGCCGTCGATGTCCCACACCACCACGTTCAAGAGTCGCAAGGTTGAGCTGCGCGAGCAGGGCTACGGCGACGGTGGCCAGGACGAGGGAGCGATCGAGGACCCGCTGTACGTGCTGGCCGGCCGCGACGAAGGCTACGTGCCCTTCTACGCCGACTACCCCGACGAAGTGGCCGCCGGTAAGCGACCGCAGGGCTGACCGAGTAGCTGCGCAGCGGTACCGGGCACCATAGACAGGTGCAGTCCCACTTCTGCGGTCGTCCGGTGGCGGCCGATCGAGCGCTGATCATGGCGATCGTCAACCGCACCCCCGACTCGTTCTACGACGCGGGCGCCACGTTCACCGACGAGGCGGCCAAGTCCGCCGTGCACCGCGCCGTAGCCGACGGCGCCGACGTCATCGACGTCGGCGGGGTCAAGGCCGGGCCGGGGGAGACCGTCGACGCCGACACCGAGACCGCGCGGGTGGTGCCGTTCATCGAATGGCTGCGCAGCGCTTATCCCGAGCAGCTGATCAGCGTGGACACCTGGCGTGCGGAGGTGGCCAAACGCGCCTGCGCGGCCGGTGCCGACCTGATCAACGACACTTGGGCCGGGATCGACCCGGACCTGCCGGCGGTGGCCTCCGAGTTCGGGGCGGGGCTGGTCTGCTCGCACACCGGAGGCGCCAAACCGCGCACCCGTCCCTTCCGGGTGAGCTACGGCACCAGCGTCGACGGGGTGGTGAAAGCGGTGATCAGCGAGGTCACCGCGGCCGCGGAACGGGCGGTGGAGGCCGGGGTGGCCCGGGATCGGGTGCTGATCGATCCCACCCATGATTTCGGCAAGAACACCTTCCACGGGCTAGCGTTGTTACGACATACGGAGGATTTGGTCGGTACCGGATGGCCGGTGCTGATGGCGCTCTCCAACAAAGACTTCATCGGGGAGACTCTTGGAGTGGGTCTCACCGAACGACTGGACGGAACATTGGCGGCCACCGCGTTGGCGGCGGCCGCTGGAGCCCGGATGTTTCGGGTTCACGAGGTCGGGCCGACCCGGCGCGTACTGGAGATGGTGGCATCGATCCAGGGCGTGCGGGCCCCGACCCGCACAGTAAGGGGACTCGCATGACCGACCTGGTCTCGGCGCCGGGCGACACCCGGCTGTCCGGGCGCACCTGGACCCGGCCGCAGTGGACGGTGGCCGAGCTGCTGGCTGCCAAGGCCAAGACCGGTCGCAGCGTCTCGGTGGTGCTGCCCGCGCTGAACGAGCAGGCGACCATCGAATCGGTCATCGACAGCATCACGCCGCTGGTCGACAACCTGGTCGACGAGCTGATCGTGCTGGACTCCGGGTCCACCGATGACACCGAGATCCGCTCGATCGCGGCCGGCGCGCGCGTCGTCAGCCGCGAACAGGCGGTCCCGGAGGTGCCCCCGCAGCCCGGTAAGGGCGAAGCCCTGTGGCGGTCGCTGGCGGCCACCAGCGGTGACATCGTGGTGTTCATCGACTCCGATCTGATCGACCCCGACCCGATGTTCGTGCCCAACCTGGTGGGGCCCCTGCTGACCGGGGACGGCGTCCACCTCGTCAAGGGTTTCTACCGGCGGCCGTTGAAGGTCAACGGCACCGAGGAACCCACCGGCGGTGGTCGGGTCACCGAGCTGGTGGCCCGACCGTTGTTGACCGCGCTGCGCCCCGATCTGGGTGCGGTGATCCAGCCGTTGGGTGGGGAGTACGCCGGCAGTCGTGAACTGTTGGCGTCGGTTCCGTTCGCACCCGGCTACGGGGTGGAGATCGGGCTGTTGATCGACACCTACGACCGGCTGGGGCTGGAGGCGATCGCCCAGGTCAACCTCGGTGTACGGGCGCACCGCAATCGCCCGTTGGCCGAGTTGGCCCTGATGAGCCGCCAAGTCATCGCCACCTTGCTGTCGCGCTGCGGCGTCCCCGATTCCGGGGTGGGCCTGACCCAGTTCGTCGCCGACGGCCCGGATGGAATGGATTATCTGCCGCGCACCACCCCGTTGTCGCTGGTCGACCGGCCACCGATGAACACCCTGCGCCAGCGTTGATCCTGGCGATCGCCAGCGCGGCGGAGCCGGGCGCAGCGGGTCGCCAGCGTTGATCCGTTCGGCACCGCCCCTCATGTCGGTGTGATGAGGCACTATCGATGCCGTGACACTGGTGTTGCTGTATCTCGTTGTGCTCGTGCTCACCGCGTTGCTGCTGTTCGGGGTGGCCAGCACGCTGTTCGGCCGGGGTGAGCAGCTGCCGCCGCTGCCGCGCGCGACGACGGCGACCATGCTGCCGGCGTCCGGGGTCACCGGTGCCGACGTCGACGCGGTCAAGTTCTCCCAGGTGCTGCGCGGCTACAACACCGGTGAGGTCGACTGGGTGCTGGAGCGCCTCGGGGCCGAGCTCGACCAACTCCGCGGCGAGCTCGCCGCGGCGCAGGCGGCCGCCGAGACGGCAGCGGAGTCGCGTTGAGCGGCGTGCCCGACGACGGCCAGATCCGGTGTGGCTGGGTCGACGGCGCCTCCGTGCTGTACCGCGACTACCACGACCAGGAGTGGGGACGTCCGGTGCGGGACTCGACCGCACTGTTCGAGCGGGTCAGCCTGGAAGCATTCCAGAGCGGGCTGTCGTGGCTGGTGATACTGCGTAAGCGGGAGAACTTCCGGCGGGCGTTCGCCGGCTTCGACGTGGAGACCGTCGCACGCTTCACCGACGCCGACGTGGCCCGGCTGATGGACGACGCCGGCATCGTGCGCAACCGAGCCAAGATCGAGGCGACGATCGCCAACGCCCGGGCGACCGTCGACCTCGGTTCCACCGATTTGGCGGACCTGTTGTGGTCGTTCGCCCCGCCGCCGCGTCCGCGTCCGGCGGACCTGTCGGCAATTCCGGCCGTCACGCCGGAATCGACGGCGATGGCGCGCGAATTGAAGCGTCGCGGGTTCCGATTCGTGGGACCCACTACCGCCTATGCGTTGATGCAGGCCACGGGCATGGTCGACGACCACGTCCGGGCATGCTGGGTGCCACCGGTAACCGGTTAGATCCATTAAAATGCACTACGGAATCGGGTCTTGTGCACGCGCCGTCGCCGATAGGGGAGAATGGCGGAGTGAAACTGCAGTTCGATGCCGGACGCTGCGACTGCCGTGCACACCCGGCGCAGATCATGGGCACGGCCTGCGGGCTGGTACCTGGAGGGAGCACTCGATGGCGGCGATGAAGCCCCGGACCGGCGACGGTCCGTTGGAAGCGACCAAAGAGGGGCGAGGCATCGTGATGCGAGTACCGCTTGAGGGCGGTGGACGACTGGTCGTCGAGTTGACTCCGGATGAGGCCGCCGCCCTCGGCGACGAACTCAAAGCCGTCACCAGCGGCTAAGGCGATCGCAGCGGGTCGCCGTAAGTACCCAGAGCGTGACGGTGGGCTAGCGGCCCGCCTGCCGGTAGACCGCCAAGGTCTGCTCGGCCACTCGCGCCCAGGAGAACACCTCCTCGCAGCGACGCCTGCCGGCGTCGCCGTAGCGCTGCGCACGGGCCGGGTCGGTGATCAACGCGTTGACGGCTTCGGCGAGTTCGGCGTGATACCCGTCCGGATCGGCGGCGTCATAGTGGACCAGGGTGCCGGTCTGCCCGTCGGTGACCACCTCTGGGATACCGCCGACGTCGGAGGCGACCACCGCCGTGCCGCAGGCCATCGCCTCCAGATTGACGATGCCCAACGGCTCGTAGACCGACGGGCACACAAAAACTGTTGCCGCCGACAGTAGTTCGCGGATCTTGCGAGCGGGCAGGGTCTCCTGGATCCAGAACACCCCGCTGCGGGTGGCGGCCAGATCGGCCACCGCGGCACTGACCTCATCGGCGATCTCCGGGGTGTCCGGGGCACCTGCGCACAACACCAGTTGCGCGTCCGGGTGAAACCGGTGCGCGGCGGCCACCAGATGAGCCACCCCCTTCTGCCGGGTGATCCGCCCGACGAACGCCACCATGGGCCGGGCCGGATCGACACCGAGCTCGGCGGGCATCGAATCCGGGCCGGTGGGCTGCGGACGCCAGACCGCGGTGTCGATGCCGCTGTAGATCACGTGCACGCGGTCGGGGCGCAGATCCGGGTAAACCCGCAGCAGATCGTCGCGCATGGCCGAGCTGACCGCGATGACCGCGTCGGCGGCGATCGTCGCTTCCTTCTCGGCCCACGACGACACCCGGTAGCCGCCCCCCAGCTGTTCGGCCTTCCAGGGGCGCAGCGGCTCCAGTGAGTGCGCGGTCAGCACATGCGGGATGTCGTACAGCAACGCCGCCAGCCGGCCGGCCAGGGCGGTGTACCAGGTGTGGGAGTGTGCGACATCGGCGGTGCTGAGGGCGTCGACCATGGTCAGGTCGGCCGACAGCGTCCCGAGTGCCGGATTGGCGTCGCGCAGCGCCGGATCGGGCTGATGCGCGTGTGCGCCCGGCCGGGGCGCGCCCATGCAGTGCACGTCGACGTGACACAACCGTCGTAGTGCCTCGACCAGGTTGGTGACGTGGACGCCCGCGCCGCCATAGATCTCCGGAGGGTATTCCCGAGTCAGCATCGCCACCCGCATAACCGGCACGGTATCGGTCGCCGATCACCGGCCGCGCAGCGGATCGATCGGTGATTTTTTGGTAAAGAACGTTCGCCAATCGTGCGGTCAACCTGGCAGGGGTCCGAAGCGGCCGATAGGTTTGTGGCCATGAGGGAAGCGCCGCATGTGCTGGGCATCGTCCTGGCCGGTGGGGAGGGCAAGCGGCTGCATCCGCTGACCGCCGACCGAGCCAAGCCGGCGGTGCCGTTCGGGGGTGCCTACCGGTTGATCGACTTTGTGCTGTCGAATCTGGTCAATGCGCGCTACCTGCGGATTTGTGTTCTGACGCAGTACAAGTCGCATTCCCTGGACCGGCACATCTCGCAGAACTGGCGGTTGAGCGGCCTGGCGGGGGAGTACATCACCCCGGTGCCCGCCCAGCAGCGCCTCGGCCCGCGCTGGTACACGGGGTCCGCCGATGCCATCTATCAATCGCTGAACCTGATCTTCGACGAAGACCCGGACTACATCGTGGTGTTCGGAGCCGACCACGTGTACCGGATGGACCCCGAACAGATGGTGCGCTTCCACATCGCCAGTGGGGCCGGGGCGACGGTCGCCGGGGTGCGGGTGCCGCGCGCGGAGGCGTCCTCGTTCGGTTGCATCGACGCCGACGACTCCGGCCGGATCCGCGGTTTCCTGGAGAAGCCGGCGAACCCGCCCGGCACACCCGATGACCCAGAAAGCACGTATGTGTCGATGGGCAACTATGTGTTCACCACCAAGGTGCTGATCGATGCGATCCGCGCCGACGCCGACGATGATCACTCCGACCACGACATGGGTGGCGACATCATGCCGCGCCTGGTGGCCGACGGAATGGCCGCGGTCTACGACTTCTCCGACAATGAGGTACCTGGCGCCACCGAGCGCGACCGCGGCTACTGGCGTGACGTCGGAACCCTGGACGCGTTCTACGACGCGCACATGGACTTGGTGTCAGCACACCCGGTGTTCAACCTGTACAACAACCGCTGGCCGATTCACGGCGCGACCGAGAATCTGGCACCCGCGAAGTTCGTCAACGGGGGCTCGGCGCAGGAATCGGTGGTCGGCGCCGGCAGCGTCATCTCGGCAGGCTCCGTGCGCAACTCGGTGCTGTCGTCAAACGTGGTGATCGATGACGGCGCGATCGTGGAGGACAGCGTGATCATGCCCGGGGCCCGGGTGGGGCGCGGCGCTGTGGTGCGGCACGCGATCCTCGACAAGAACGTCGTGGTCGGCCCCGGCGAGATGATCGGAGTCGACCTGGAGAAGGACCGGGAACGGTTCTCCATCAGCGCCGGCGGCGTGGTCGCCGTCGGCAAGGGCGTGTGGATTTAGCGGCGATCGCCACCGCCTCGCCGAGCGTGAAGCCATCTTCACGCTGGCGAGGCATCAGGCTCCGGCCTTAGAACGGCTCTTCCGCGCCGCCGGCGTTGCAGCCGTGGGCGAGCAGATCCAACGTGCTCACCTCCGGGCGCCACGGCTCCAGGTTCCAACTGGTCTTGCCGGGCTGGATGAACTCGGCGAACTGCCAGTGACACAGGAACTGTGCGCGCATACCGGCGTTGTTGGCCTCCGGGTTGCGCTTGAGGACCTCCGCCCAGGCCTGCTCGCCCTGGCGCAGGGTGCCGGGCTCGCCGGCCTCGGTTCGGGCGGTCTCGGTCGGATAGACACGCAAGCTGGTTCCGCCGTCATAGGTCACCCACTGGGTGTTGGCGACATACGGCGCCGCGCTGATGCCCGCGGCCCCCAGGAAGCCGCCGGAGCCGCCCAGGCCACCCGCGCCGCCTTCACCGCCGAGGCCGCCGTCGCCGCCGCGGCCGAACAACAGACCGCCCGCGCCGCCGTCGCCGCCGGCGCCGCCGTTTTCGTCCCCGTCGCCCGCACCGCCGGCGCCGCCGTCGCCCCCGCGACCCAGCCACCAGGCGCCGGCGCCGCCCACTCCGCCGTCACCGCCGATGTCTCCTGCCACACCGATGCCCCCGGCGCCGCCGGTGCCTCCGGTGCCCAGCAGCATGCCGACTCCCACGCCCTGTCTCTTATACACATCTGACGCTGCC